>JAAUSV010000020.1 GCA_012032525.1 Leptolyngbyaceae cyanobacterium SL_7_1 | reverse complement strand
CGCTCTGACGACTGGCGGCGATCGCCATGCCTGCCACCACAATCTGCATCGGATCACCGACCGCCGCCACAACTTCTAGCGGCGATGTAAACGGTAGGGGCGATCGAACTAATCCGGTTTGGGCGATCGTCCATTTCTGCGCATGATTGCACTGGGGATGGCTACTATTCACCATGCCTGCGACGTGCCATCCCAGTCCTAGCAACACAGCGAGGGCAGTGGTGGTTCCTCCCACCACACATTCCCCCAAAATTAGATAATCGCATTCTCTAGACAACTGCTCCCCCCACTGCAACCCCTGATGCAGTAGATGCCTGACAATCTCCAAGGGCAATGCTTTGCCTGAGCTGACACACGCCGCTGGCTGTCCTCCCAACTCGACAAAGGGAACAGGTGGAGGAATGGGCAAGCCAGCATTGATCAGATATAGCGGGATGCTTTGTCCTACGATCACCGCACGGGAAATCAGCGCGGGTGATGCTCCTACCGTCAGTGGTGGCAAGGGATAGTTGGGATGCGGTTGTGCCCCGTTGTAGAGAAATTCGGCATCGGCGATCGCCGTATACTTGCGATCCTCTGGGGTTGCCCCTGCTGCCGAGATACCTGAAACTAACCCGGTTTCCGTAAATCCTAGAATGCAGGCGAAGAGGGGCGATCGAGCACGGAAGCGATCGATCCAAGCTTGGGCAAGCTCAACCCGATGATGGAGATGAAGCATAGAGAACTGTGGCTACTGGTTCAGAACTGACACAATTAGACGGATTAATTTGGCAACTATCATGACACGCTAGAATTTTGGACAAGCCTTGCACTACAGAATTGAACATTATGGTTCGGACTACGGAGCATTGGTATATTGTCAATAACGACGAAATTTTGGGAGGCGAACCCATCATTAAAGGAACTCGTACCCCTGTTCGAGCGATCGTTGAACTGTGGCGGCTTGGCGTTTCACCGGAGGAAATTCCTCACCGACTGCCTCATCTTGCCTTGGCTCAGGTATTTGATGCTTTGAGCTACTACTTAGATCATCAAGTGGAAATTAATCAGTACATCGAACGTAACCACATTCCCGGTGAACTAATCGATCCACGGGTTCGCTAAGTATGACGGATATTTTCATTCATGTTTATCTAGATGAAGATGTCGATGTACTTGTGGCAAGTCTTTTGCGTTCTCGCGGTTTTGAGGCAACTACAGCCCAGCAAGCAAAGCAGCTTGGCAAAACAGATTCAGAACAATTGAACTATGCCATGAGTTAAGGAGCAGCGGTCTTAACGCATAATCGCACCGACTTTGAGAATCTGGCACGGGAGTATTTCGAGCAAGGGCGTCTTCATTGCGGCATTATTGTTGCGGTGAGAAACCCTTATCAGGAAATAGTGCGAAGGTTGCTTGTTATCTTAAACAGCACAACAAGGGATGAAATGGAAAACCAAATTCTCTACATTTAAAGAGATTAACGATATTCCATCGTGTAAAAGTTTACCTGCGTGGATACTCCTGCATCAACTGCTGCACCTGCTCCGCGTGGTAGGAACTGCGGGTCAAGGGCGAGGATACCACTTGCAGAAACCCGATCGATTCTCCAAACGATCGCCACGCATCAAACTGGTCTGGCGTGACAAATTCCTGTACCTCCAAATGTTTAGCACTAGGTTGAAGATATTGCCCAATCGTAAGGATGTCGCAATCGGCGGTTCGTAAATCCTGCATCACCTGCCGCACCTCCGCATCGGTTTCCCCCAAGCCCACCATGATGCCGGATTTGGTGTAGACCCACGGAGCCAGTTGGCGCGATCGCCTCAGCAATTCTAGAGAGCGATCGTAACTCCCTTGGGGGCGCACCCGACGATAGAGCCGAGGTACGGTTTCGGTATTGTGGTTTAGTACTTCAGGACGAGCTTCTAGAATAATTTCCAGTGCTTGCCAGTTAGCACACAGATCGGGGATGAGAACTTCGATCGTGGTTTCAGGGGAAACGGCACGCACCTGTTCAATGCAGCGCCCAAATTGGCTGGCTCCCCCATCGGGCAGATCATCCCGGTTCACCGACGTGATGACGACGTGGTTTAAGCCCAGGCGTCGGACTGCTTCGGCAAGGCGATCGGGTTCGGTTGGGTCAAGCGCTTGCGGCTTCTTCTCAAAGTCAATATCGCAGTAGGGGCAGGCACGGGTACACGCCGGACCCATAATCAAAAAGGTGGCGGTGCCCGCATTGAAACACTCGCCAATGTTGGGACAGGAGGCTTCTTCACACACCGTATTCAATCCCAGATCCCGCAAGATCCCTTTAACGTTGCCGACCCGTTCCCACTGCGGCGCTTTTACCCGTAACCACTCTGGCTTTACTGTCACGAATGCTTAACCGAATCACAATCAAATTCATAGTAGCAGGGAGAGCCAGGGAGGGGGAAGGCATGAGGGGTGAAGCATGAGATTAGGAGAAATTGGCTCCATCGTAGGTAGGTGAAGCAACGTTGCTCATCTACACGCGGTGATTTCTCCAATGTCTTATGGGGGTCTTATGGGGTGAGGATGGTTTGACTGAGGCTCACCGGGACTGGGCGGGCAAGATGCCCACCCCACAGGAGAATTAGCATTTTGGCAGCCAACAGACCCATCGCATGACAAAGTGCCAGAGTAGGTAACGTTGCTTGATTTGCAACAAACGTTCGATGATTTGCAACAAACGTTCGATGATTTGTAGCAAACGTTTGATGATTGATAAGAAACGTTTAAGCATTTGCAGCAAATGGATAAGGCGTTGCAGCAATTGTTTGAGCGTGAGTAGCATTTGTTTGAACACGAGTTAGCTACGTTCAACCGATCGCAGCATTTGTGCCAATCGCTCCTTCCCCCACTCAACCCTCGTATCCCCAATTACAATTACCCCTGCACTACTCCTCCTAAACTGGTAAGCAATCTACGATCTGGTGACAGTTATGCTCGTGACAAAGCAGCCCGTATTCCAACGGTTTTGGTATCCCGTAGTGCCCATGCAACAGTTGCGGGAGGGTAAGCCGCAGGCATTTGAACTGTTGGGTCAGTCGTTGGTGTTGTGGTTGGATGAGCAGGGCAATCCGGCGGCGGTGCGCGATCGCTGCTGTCATCGCACGGCTAAGTTGTCGCTGGGCAAGGTGGATCAGGGCAACATCGTCTGTCCCTATCACGGGTGGGAGTTTAACCAGGCAGGCGCGTGTGTCCACATGCCCCAGTCCCAAAATGGCGCTATCTCCCCCAGCTATAAAGTTCCTGCTTACCACTGCACCGAGCGTTATGGCTACGCCTGGGTGTGTCTGGGTGAGCCATTGACCGATATTCCGCTCATCCCGGAAGCGATCGACGGGGCTTATCGACTAATCCATGAGTTTTACGAACCGTGGAATTGTGCCGGGTTGCGGGTGATGGAGAATGAGTTGGATTTAGCCCATCCCACCTTCGTGCATACCCAAACCTTTGGCAGCGAGGAGCACCCCACCCCCGACCAGTTGGAAATTACCGAAACTACAACGGGTATTAAGGTGAAAGCCTTGCTCGGCGTGGTCAACCCCGAACTCCAGCAGCAAAACCTGAAGATGGATGATGGCATCACCTATCGCACCCTCGATATGGATTGGCTGATGCCCTTCACCATCCGATTGCGGATCAACTATCCCAATGGCTTGGTGCATATTGTGGTCAACACAATGACCCCGATCGACGATCGCACCTCCCAAATGGTGCAGTTTTGCCTGCGCAACGACACCGAAGCCGACACCAAAGCCAGTGATGTAATTGCCTTCGATCGCGCAGTCACCCTAGAAGACAAGCGCATTCTCGAATCCACAGACTATGATGTTCCCCTCAACCTCAGCTTGGAGCAACACATGCCCACTGACAAACCAGGGATTCTGATTCGCAAAAAAATCCTGGCACTGCTCAAAGCCCACGGCGAAGTCGAACAAACTCAGCATGTCAGCAGATCTGTGGAGGAGTTGGTGTATTCGTAGTGGTTGGCTGGTCGTTGTTGTTAAGGTGATATGGTTCCAGAATTATTAGTCAGATGCCAAATCTTTTGAGCATAAGCCTTTGCTCAGAGAGCTTCGAGGTACACTAAATGTAGGAGAAGGCTGGGTTCACATTGCCTTTCATGTTCTCCTTTGAGCAGCCATCTGTCACAATTTCATAGGAAGGCTTGGTGCAATGGTTCAAAAAATTGCCTTATTCAACCACAAGGGCGGAGTCAGCAAAACTACAACCACCTTCAACTTGGGCTGGATGCTTGCTTCCAAAGGGAAAAGAGTCATCCTTGTTGACAGCGACCCACAGTGCAATCTCACAGGCATGGCTTTGGGAGAAGAAACTGAGGATGACGAGGCAAGAATTCAAGAAATCTACAATACAACCTCAAATATAAAGACAGGGTTAGCTCCTGCATTCGAGTCACAGCCGAGAGCGATTGATGCTGTTGATTGTATTCCAGTACAAAGTCGGGATGATTTGTTTCTATTACCTGGTCACGTTGGCTTTGCTGAGTATGAAGTAACACTCGGTATTGCTCAGGAGCTGAGTGGCTCAATCCAGGCTCTTAAGAACTTGCCAGGTTCCATCAATGATTTATTTGAGAAAACAGCAGCTAAGTTGAATGCAGATTATATTTTGATTGATATGAGTCCCAGCTTAGGTTCAATCAATCAGAATCTGTTGATGATCAGTGACTTCTTCTTAGTACCTACTACGGCTGATTTTTTCTCTGTAATGGCGATCGACTCTTTAGCTAAGGTTCTGCCAAGATGGTATGCCTGGGCTAAGTCTGCAAGTTCACTTCAAATTTTGAGAGAGGCCTAATTTATCCTTTCCCTGATGTTAACTGCGTTTCTAGGAACAATTGTTCAAACTATCGGATATCGAGGTAAAGAAACTGCTGCGTTTCAAACCTGGATCGAAAAGATTGAGCGAGCCGTTTCCGAGAAGATGGTTCCAACATTGGCACAAAACAATATGATGCTGCCAGGTCAAGTTTATAGAGATCAAGGAATTAAAAACAACTTTACGCTTGCGAAGATTTCAAACTTCAATAGTCTGATTGCTTTATCTCAGGAACACCGAACCCCTGTTTACGATTTAACTCGTCAGCAGTTGAAACAAACGGGGAAAGTCTTAGAAAACAATCAGCAGAAACAGGAGGAGTTTAGACAAACTTTTTCAGATTTGGCAGACAAAATCATTGCACTCAGTTCCGAAAGCTCCACCTATGCAGTCAGCGCTTGATCAGTTTCGCATCAGCATTAGTCGCGTTCGAGACCTAATTGCGCTGCATAATTCTGTAAAAGCTCAAGCTACAGGCGCACTCGATGTTTCAGATATGTTACGTGCTGCACTGGTTCTTGCTGTGAGCGCATTAGATTATTACGTGCATGAAGTTGTGACAGTGGGAATGTTAGAAATCCATCGAGGAAGTCGCTCCGAGCCAGCATCTTCAGCAAACGCGACTCAATCAGCATTCTCGCGCTTTCAAGTATCCTTAGGGGGTGCACGTCAAGACCGACTGACAGCGCTTGATATTGCCTCTTGGCTTGAGGCTCAAATTCAACAAACTCAAGGATATGCATTTCTCCAGCAATCCTACACAGTTTCAGCCTTGATACCTGCGATATCGAGTAGCATCCTAGCTAGACTCAATAATACTTCTTGGTTGGAGAGCGAAATCAGGGAACGACTAGGATATCAGAGTTTTCAACAAGCAGATAAAATCGCAGATGCAATCAGATACATCTCAGACAAAAATTATGGGATGAGGTAGCTATCCAGATGACTAAATCTGCGAAAGATATTAAGCAGCAACTAAATTCAATTGTCGATCGGAGAAATAAAATTGCTCATGAAGCTGACATCGATCCAACGTTTAATATTGGAGGTCGATGGAACATTGATGAGGTACTTGTTGGTGATGCAGTTGATTTCATTGAGAGGCTTGTTGAAAGCATCCATCAAGTGCTGTAAAAAATTAGAAGAGCGCTGTAAGCCAGTTGATAACTCAGTTAAAATGAGATGATAAAGCTAGACTGCTTTTTGTCAAAAGACTTTAGTAACTGCTTAACCGAAACAACCATGAAGCTAATTATGCAGTCTGAACTTCGTTGCTAAAATGCCTACCCTACAAGAGTTAGAAGAAGTTGTACATTGCATCAATTACTAATTTTTAACCGCCATAAACCAACTTTCCCATACTATACGTCGCCTTTACCGCCCGATCGTCCCCCATAATTAGCAACGAAAACAGGCGATCGGCAAGCTCACTCAACGAACTTGGACTGATTGCCGGATTGCGAAATGCCATCAAAGGAGTCGATCGGGCATCCAACACAATAAAATCTGCCTCATTGCCCACCGCAAAGCTGCCAATTTTGTCCTCCAATCCCAAGGCTCTAGCTCCTCCCAAAGTGGCAAGGAACAGGGCTTGAAAGGGGGAGAGTGTTTGCTGTTGCAGTTGCACCACTTTGTAAGCTTCGTTGGCGGTTTGCAACAACGAAAAGCTGGTTCCTCCGCCCACATCCGTTGCCAGTCCTACCTGAATTGGGCATTCGGTGGATTTGGCATGGGTCAACTTAAATAGTCCGCTGCCCAAAAACAGATTTGAGGTGGGACAAAAGGCGATCGCCGCCTTTGCCTCCGACAAGCGTTGAAACTCCGCATCGGTGAGATGAATACAGTGGGCAAAGATTGAGCGATCGCCCACCAAACCAGCCCGATCGTACACATCCAGGTAGCCCTGACTCTCCGGAAACAGTCGCCGTACCCAGGCGATTTCGTTGACATTCTCCGATAGATGGGTGTGCAGGTAGGTTCCGGGATACTCGTTTAACAACTTACTGGCGAGGTGGAGTTGTGCTGGGGTGGAGGTGGGGGCAAAGCGGGGGGTGATGGCGTAGAGCGATCGCCCCTGACCATGCCATCGTTCAATCAACGCTTTGCTGTCGTAGTAGGAAGAGTCGGCAGTATCGGTGAGGAAATCGGGGGCGTTGCGATCCATCATCACCTTGCCTGCAATCAATCGCAGATGATGGCGATCGGCAGCTTCAAACACCGCATTCACCGACTCTGGATGCACCGATGCCAAAACCACGGCGGTGGTGGTGCCATTTCTCAGCAATTCGGTGATAAAAATTTCTGCGACTTGCTCAGCATAGGCGCTGTCCTGGAATTTGCGCTCGACGGGAAAGGTATACTGCTCCAGCCATTCCAACAACTGCTCCCCGTGGGCAGCAATCATCTCGGTTTGGGGAAAGTGGATGTGCAGGTCGATCAAACCGGGGGTAAGCAATTTGCCGGAGTAGTCGGTAATCGGGATTTGGCTGTATTGCGAGTGCAGGCGATCGAAACTCCCCACCTCCCGGACAAACCCCTGTTCTACCACCAACAAGCCATCGGCTATGTAGCGAACGCTATCCTGCTCCGTCGTGTAGAACGGATCATCCACAAAGTCAATTAGGGAACCGCGAAACGCCACCAGAGTAGCTTGCTGCGGTTGAGCAAAGGCAATCACCATTTCAATCTAGTCCCGAATCCAAAGGGCTAAACCGCCGCCACGTCCCCGTGCCGCAATCCACGTTTCCGTCACCCCAAAGAAGGTAAAGAAAGGCAACTGGGCGATCGACAATTGCTCAAACCCGGCTTCTTTCTCCGCTCCCCCACGAACGGTGCTCTGGTAGAGCAATCGCGTCCCTAGCAACACTTGAAGTTGAGTAAATTCAAAGGCTAGTAAATTTTTCTTGCTGATATATTTTGCTGGACCCGTAAATTGCAGTGCCATTCCCCCCAGTCGGGCTTGGTTGCTGATGCGTCCGCGATCCCCGTCGGCATCCGGTTCAAACCCAATTCGGGCAGAGACAATTCGCGGAAGATAAAACCCCTTGCCCAGGGCAATGCCCCCCTGCCGTTGTCGCCGCACCCCGGTGGTAAAACACAAGCGCCAGTGCCCGGCAAGTGCGGCAAATGGGTAGGAACGAGAGTGGTGTTTCGTGTCCTTTTCAAGCTGGAGGATTGCCTCTACCAGGGCGGCGGCACTGGGCGATCGGACGTGCCCTGGCGATAGGCGATCGCCGCTTGGTTGAGGAGGTCTTGGTAAGCAATGGGATGGGAATTTAACTGAACCGACATCGGCTGGGGAGGGACTCTAACAGGTCTATTGTTTAACCTTACACGATCGCTCCCGATCGCACCGTTGCGTTGGTAGCCGTTTCCATATCCCCCCGTCCAGGATTGAATTTTTCGGAGAACAACGGTTTACTAATCATTTGAGCGTTCCATTAGGCGCGTCTTGATTAATGAGTTGAAAGCGTTTTCCCACTGATCTTTCCACTGACCCAATCACGGTTTGTCAAGTCCTTCGCGGTCAATTCGATCGCGTTCTAGTTACGCACGTATTTTAGGTAAATCCTCAACAGCAAATCATGAAAACGCAATTCGTTCTCTTTTCCTTACTGGCTTTAATCGGTACAGCCACTCTTCAAAGCTGTGCCCAACCCCAAGCGGACGCTCCTGCCGAAGCGGGGGCTGGCGAAACTGGGACTCTGGCAATTCGGGCAAACGGAGAAGATTTTGTTCGCCAAGGCTTTACCTCCAAAGATGGCTGGGAAATCAGCTTTGAGCACCTATATGTCAATCTGGCGGAGGTCACCGCCTATCAGACCGATCCTCCCTACGATCCCCAAGCCGGGGATAGCTTGAAGCCTGTAACCGAGGTGACTTTAGATGGCGTTAAAACCATCGACCTGGCGGAAGGGGATGAAAATGCTGAACCGATTTTGGTGGGCGAAGTAGACGCTCCGGCAGGGCGCTACAATGCCCTCTCCTGGCAGATGGTGGCAGCCGAAACCGGTCCAGCGGCAGGATATCCCCTCGTCATGCAGGGCACCGCCACCAAGGACGGAGAAACGGTTAATTTCACCCTCAGTGTGAATGAGCAGTTGGGCTTTAGCTGTGGAGACTTCGTGGGGGATCAGCGCAAGGGCATTGTGGAAGGGGGTGCGGCGGGCGATCTAGAAGCAACCTTCCATTTTGACCACCTATTTGGCGATGGCGAAGCAGCACCCGATGACGACATCAACACAGGCGCTTTGGGGTTTGACCCATTGGCAGCGATCGCCCAAAACGGCGAACTCACCGCCGATCTGGAAGACCTAGAGGCGCAATTATCCCCAGAGGATTACAATAAACTGCTGGAAATCCTGCCCTCTTTGGGGCACGTTGGCGAAGGACACTGCGCAGAAACCGCTCTGACATCATGAGACATCTTCCATTGATTATCAGCCTCTCCCTCCTCAGCCTGGTTGGGGCAGGGGAGGGGCACAGGGCGTGGGCGCACGGAGTCCAGATCGAGTACCAAGCCACCCAAGCCTACGAGATTCAAGCTGCCTACGACACGGGTACACCGATGGCAGATGCACAAGTAGCCGTGTATTCGCCCGATGAACCCTCCGAGCCTTGGCTCACCGGAACCACCGATGCACAGGGGCGCTTTGTCTTTAGCCCCACCACACCGGGCAACTGGGAAGTGCAGATTCGGCAGGCAGGACACGGAGATATTCTTGTGATCCCGGTTGGGGACGGTGGGGCTGGATCAGCGTCGGGGAGCAGCAATTCCTATACGCCTCTGCAAACAGGACTGATGATTGGCAGCGTGCTCTGGGGCTGTATCGGCACTGCCTTGTTTTTCTCGCGGAGTATTAAACGATAGACCATGCACATTCCTGATGGAATCTTGCCAGCACCCGCCTGCATCGGTGGTTATGCCCTCACAGGGCTAGCCACCTGGTATTCTCTGCGCCAAATCAATCGCCGCCCCACCCCCACCGAAGACATGCCCAAAGCCGCCTTGCTGACCGCCGCGTTTTTTGTGGCGTCCTCGATTCACCTGCCCATTCCCCCCGCCAGTGTCCACTTGGTGCTGAATGGGTTGCTAGGGGTGGTGTTGGGGTATTACGCCTTTCCCGCCATTCTCATTGGCTTATTTTTTCAAGCCGTGATGTTTGGACACGGCGGACTCACCACCCTGGGGGTCAACGCCGCCATGATGGGCATTCCGGCACTGCTGGCTTATCATCTTTTCCTGTGGCATTCGCGGTTGCAGCGATCGCTCCCACAAAAGCTTCCACAAAAGTGGGTGATGCCGCTGTTTGCCTTTCTGGCAGGTGCCTTTGGCTTAGGACTAGCCGCCCTCATCTTTTTCACCTTGATCATCACCACGATTCCCTCTGGCTTTAATGTGGCAACCGAGCAAACGGCGGTCACTGGATTGTCGATCGCCCACATCCCCCTCATCCTGATTGAGGGCATCTTCACCGCTATGCTGGTGAGTTTCCTGCAACGGGTGAAACCGGAGCTTTTGAAAGGATGAAGGATGAAGGATGAAGGATGAGGGATGAAGGATGAAGGATGAGGGATGAGGGATGAGGGATGAAATTGCCAATTTGCTAGTTGCTAAGGGAACTGAATGAAGCTTGATCTGGACGAATATGCCTATCTGGATTCACCGATCCATCGCTGGGAGCCCCGGTGCAAGTTGGTGGGGTTGATGGCATTGGTGTTTGCCTTTGCCTCCATTGAAGATTTGCGATTAGCTCCAGTCATGGTGGGGATGACGGTGCTGTTGTATGCGGCTTCTCGCTTGCCGGTATCATTTTGGCTGCGGCGGATTCGCTATCCGGGATATTTTTTGCTGGGTATTGTGGTGCTGTTGCCGGTTTTATCGGGCGAAACGGTGGTCTGGCAGTGGGGCTGGCTGGCGCTGCGGCGAGAAGGGCTGCTTGCCGTGGTTTTGATTACCAGTCGATTTGTGTCGATTTTGACCGTAGGATTTGTTTTGTTTGGCACAACGCCGTTTCTAATAACGGTGCGGGCGATGCGATCGCTCGGTCTTCCTGCCATCCTGGCAGACATGCTGCTGTTGTCCTACCGCTATTTGTTTGAGATTGCTGGCAACTTGGCGCAGATGCAGCGATCGATGCGCCTACGGGGATTTCAGAGCCGGGGCAATCGCTGGTTAATTCCCAACTGGCAAGACCTCAATCGCTTAGCCAGTTTGTCAGGCACCCTGTTCATCCGCAGCTATGAGCAAGCAGAGCGAATTTATAAAGCCATGCGACTGCGAGGCTATGGTGCTCAAACCCGTGCGATCGCCCCTATCCATCGTGCCAAAACCCCAGCCAATCAACTGTGGAGTGGAGTGGGGTTGGCGATCGCGTTAATTGTAGCCATCAGTTTTGCGGTGGCGGAGGTTGTGGTGTAATGCAAATTCAATCAACTCAAAACTCGGTTCATTCCTCGGAGACGGCTGTGGCGATCGCCATTACTGACCTCTGCTTCTCCTACCCCGATAATCCCAATGTGCTCAACCAGATCAATTTGACGGTGCATCGGGGCGAGCGGCTGGGGATCATTGGCTACAACGGTTGCGGCAAGACAACCCTATTCCTCTCGATCTGTGGGGTGCTAGCGCCCAACTCCGGGGAAATTTATCTGCTCGATCAACCCGTGCAACCCGGAATGTTTCACCCCAACATTGGATTGGTGTTTCAAAACCCGGACGACCAATTGTTTTCTGCGTCGGTCTGGGATGATGTTGCCTTTGCCCCCCAAAACATGGGATTACCCCCAACCGAAGTGGAGCAACGGGTGGTAGACGCCCTAGCAATCACAGGGATGCAGGAGCTAGCGATGCGTCCACCCCACCACCTATCGGGCGGACAAAAGCGGATGGTGGCGATCGCCGGAGTCCTCGCTATGCGTCCGCAGGTGATTATTTATGATGAGCCAACCGCTAATTTGGATTTGCGATCGCGCCGCCGCCTGATCCAGTTTCTTCAGCAATCCTCCCAGACGTTGCTGATCTCCTCCCACGATTTGGAGTTTGTGCTGGAGGTATGCGATCGGGTGGTGCTGATGAATGAAGGGCAGATTATCGCTGATGGCGATCCCCGTCAGGTCATGAGCAATGCTGAGCTGATGGAGCGCTACGGATTGGAAAAACCCCATTCCTTGATTCCCCACACTCACCCATAGACTCCCGATTTTTTTGGCACGATTTTTTTGGCAAATCTCAAGCGCTCCAATATCAATCCAATCAGATTTTGGCTAACGCAATAAATTCAAAGATCTCCGGCTTCTTCGGAGAAGCCGGAGATCTGGTTGACAGGCTGGACTAACCTATGATCTAAGCTCTGGCTAAAGCACCAGATTCATAAAACTGCTGTGCCCCGATCCCTCAACCCGGATTGTCCAACGTCCACGTTGAGAATTGGGTGTAAAGCGGTAGCGTCCCTGGTTGTCTAGCGTTCCCGTCCTCCAGGGAGTGGAGGATTCTCCAGGAGCATAAATTTCTACTGTGGCTCCGGTCATCGGGTCGCCAGTACTGTAAACAGCAACCACGTCGATCGCCGTTACTCGCGCTCTAGAGGGTAGATTCTCTGCTGTATAATTTGCCTCGCCGCTGGCAGTGCGGGCGCGGATTACAGCACTCAACCCCACTTCGTGCGCCGCTACGGAAGCAATTAGACTGACAGCGATCAGCAGAGCTAGAAAAATTGATTTGAAATAGCGCATGACGTTGCTTCTAGAACTTGATGGCAATGGTGGTCTAGAGAGACTGGGCGGGCAAGATGCCCACCCACAAGAGCTTTACACATCACAGGCAGTCACGCCTTCGGCACAGTAAAGGCTCCACCACGGGTCGAGTTTGCTATTATCTGCTTCTCCCGTACTCATATTGAGTAAGCTTTCAAAGCTATCAGCTTCGCCGCCATAGCGCATGTGCATGTGGGCGGGTTCCCCGTGGGGCGATCGCAAGATCACATACTGAAACCCACTACAGGCAGAATCGGTGGAAACTAGCTCAAACTTGTCCCAAATCGAGGATTGAAACTGCGGATAGTAGAACGGATCAGGAGCAGCACCGCGATACTCGTATTGGCAATTCTCGGCGATCGGCTCCTCGCCTTGCATGTCTCGGTAGAAAGAAAATTGCTCCATTTGGTTAAACACCACTCGCGCCGGATTGCGCGGATCATGCAGGGATGAGGCAACGCTCGTATCCAGGGTAAATATGCCATCCACTCCCAAATAGGGAACAGCCGCATTGGGAGAGGCAATTTCTGCGGTTTGGGCAAAAGCGACTTGTGCGCCGAAACCAGCCACTGCAAACAAACCCAAGCCAATTACTTGTTTTATCACGCTCATGACACCCAAAAACTACGATCAACACAGCGATCGGTTACTCAAAAGGCTTAGCCCATACAACCGATCGCTAATGCAGATTTAAGTTTGAGCGTACAGGATTCACCACAGGTTCGCTATGCCCCCATCCAGGATACAACGCTGAAATAGCAGGGGTTTTGACCAGTTCAGAGAAAAGATTAGTCGGCGATCGGCTTCACCGCCTGAGGAGAGAACCCGTGTTTGTTAAGTTCTTGGTTGAGGGCGATCGCATTATTCACCCGATCGACAAACATCACCCCATTCAGGTGATCAATTTCGTGTTGAATCACTCGCGCCAACAAGCCGCTAGCCGTGATTTTTTGCGGACGACCGTTTTCGTCTTTGTAGGACACCTCGATCACCTCAGGACGAGTCACGTCTAAAAACACATTGGGAATGCTGAGGCATCCTTCCTGGATGACGCAGACATCGCGGCTTGCCTGGGTCACTGCCGGATTAATCAGCACCAAGGGCGGTGTCGTGGGATCGTCAAGTTGGATATCGACTACTAAAAGTTGCTTGTTGACTCCCACCTGCGGTGCCGCTAGCCCAATGCCATCCTCGGTATACATGGTTTGCAACATTTCCCGCGCCAATTGGCGGATTTCATTGTCAATCTTGGAGATGCGCTTGGCGGGTTGGCGCAAGACGCGATCGCCCAAGTAGTGCAACTCCAGAGGCGCTTTGGTTAACTTCTTTTTCTCAACGAGAATTTGGGCAGTCATGGTTAGGGGTCAGCAGCAATTACCGTCTGTTTCTATTCTAAAGAATCATAGCGAAATCTGTGTCGATCGAAAACCTGTTAAAGGCTGATCGTTGATTGTTGACAATCGACAATGCGATCGATAGAGTACTAATGCATCGCGATTGAGTTCGACCAATCTCTGCCCCTGGAGCCTCTACCATGCAGCAAAATATGCAGCAAAATATGCAGCAAAAAGTCAGTCTATCCCTGCCCACCTTCCTGCCCGAAACGTCCCCGGAACCAACTGAGCAAGAATTGCGCGTACACCTTGCCGCTGCCTATCGGCTGATCGAAAAGTTCCGCATGGCAGATTTGATCTGCACCCACCTATCGGCGCGATTGCCCAATCAACGAGAGTTTTTGCTCAATCCCTACGGCATGATGTTTAACGAGATCACAGCATCTAGCCTGGTCAAAGTGGATTTATCTGGCAACTTAATGGGTGACAACGACTATACCCTTAATCCGGCGGGGTTTGTGATTCATGCTGGCATTCTAGCCGCCCGTCCTGACGTGGGCTGCGTGGTGCATACCCACTCGCGCTACGGCATGGCGGTTGCGGCATTGGAGTGTGGGTTGCTGCCCATTTCCCAAATTGCGTTGCAGTTCTACAACCAGGTGGCGTACCACGATTACGAAGGAGTGTCCCTCGATCTGGATGAACAGACTCGACTAGCCACCGATTTGGGCAATAAAAAAGTGATGATTTTGCGAAATCACGGCTTGTTAACCGTGGGTCGCACCGTTGCCGAAGCCTTTATCCTTGCCTACTACCTGGAAAAAGCCTGCGAAATCCAAATCCTGGCACAGTCCGCTGGTAGCCAATTGATTGAGCTTGCGCCAGAGGTGTGCGAAAAATCGGCTGCTCAACAGGCGGGTGAAGACTTGCTACACCTGCAATGGACGGCATTGTTGCGATCGCTCGATCGAGCAGATGCGTCGTATCGCAATTAATTTAAACCCCAATGTCAAAAAAACAGACCCTAATTCTGCCCCGCAGTTTAGATGTGCAGGCAGCGGATGTCTTGCGAGAACAAATTCTCAATGGCACCTTTGCCCCCGGCACTCGATTGTTGGAGATTGAGTTGGCGGAGCAATTTAACCTCAGCCGAGGGACGATTCGATCGGCGTTGCAGCAACTGACGTTTGAGGGGTTGGTGGTGCAGTTTCCCTATCGGGGGTGTGCCGTGTCGGGGCTGAGTGCGCAAGATGCCTGGGAGTTGTATACGTTGCGGGGGGCGTTAGAAGGCTTAGCCGCTCGGCTCGTAGCCGAAACGATTACTCCCAATAAAATTGCTCCCCTAAACGCTGCCTTGCAAACTCTGGTTGATGCGGCAGAACAAAATAGTTGGCAAGCGGTGGCAAAAGCAGACTTTAGCTTGCATCAGGCGATCGTTCAATTTGCCAACCATCGCCGCTTGCAAGAACAGTACAAAATTGTCGGACAACAGATTCAGCTCTACATCATTTCCTCTAATGCATTAAATCCCAATTTGGACAGCATTGTGGAGGAACACCAGCAACTGGTGAGCGCTATTTGCTCTGGAGATGGCGCGATCGCCGAGCAAATTGCCCGCGATCATAGCAGTGATGGCAAAGCGCTGGTGGAGCATCTACAAACACTGGAACAACAAAATCAGGAGTCATTCCATGATTAATTTTGACCAATACGAAGCACTGACCTTTGACTGCTACGGTACGCTAGTAGATTGGGAAGGGGGAATGCTAACCGCACTGCGATCGATCCTTGCCAATCACTCCATTCAACAGAGTGACAGCCAAATCCTAGAGCAATTTGCTGAGTTTGAATCTAGTTTGGAAAGTGGAGAATACCAACGTTACTACGATGTCCTGCGAGGAGTCGTACAAAAGTTTGGGGAGCGATCGGGCTTCACTCCTACAGAAACGGAAATGAACGCCTTACCAGAATCAGTCAAACAATGGCAACCCTTTCCTGACACCGTTGCTGCCCTGAAGCAATTAAAACAGCGATATAAACTAGCGATTATTTCCAATGTGGATGACGATCTATTCGCCGCCACCGCCACTCGCCTCGAAGTTCCCTTCGATCTAGTGGTGACTGCCCAACAAGTGCAATCCTACAAACCCTCCGTGCGCAACTTTGAAGTGGCGATCGATCGTTTAGCCATTCCCAAAAACAAAATCCTGCACGTTGCCGCCAGTCCCTATCACGACATTGCCCCTGCCAATGCCCTCGGCTTGACCAATGTGTGGGTAAATCGGCGATCGGGTCAGGACGGATCGGGAGCCGCATTGCCCGTTGAGGCACAACCCAACTTAGAAGTGCCCGATTTGCAGACATTGGTGGAGAGGGTGCAGCAGGTAGCGATTAGCTAATAGTTCTTGCGGGATGGACATCTTGCCCGTCCGGTCTGGGCGGACAAGATGTCCACCCCACAAGACAATGGGGTTGGGCAATGCCCAACCCCATTTAATTGCTAATTGCTAATTGCCACTAGCCTTCTATGACTCCGCTTGCAACTCCGCTGTTCGCACTGAGAATTGCTGGGTGCGATCGCCCCGACGAACAGTCAGCCGCAGGGTTTGATTTAAGCCAGTGCTTTCCACCAAATCTTGTAACTGTTCGGGTTGGGTGACGGTTTGTCCGCCCACTTGGGTGATCACGTCTCCCCGGCGTAAGCCTGCCTGGGCAGCGGGAGAGTTGGGGACAATGCCCACAATTAGCACCCCATCCACTTCGGGTAGCAAGATGGTGGAATTGGGATCGTTGTTGTTTTGTCGTGCCGCTTCGGGGGTGATGGCGGCGATCTGGACGCCTAGATAGGGATGGGCAATCCGTTCACCCCGCGCCAATTGCTCGGCAATCTGCTTGGCGGTGTTGATGGGAATGGCAAAGCCGATGCCATTGGCATTGGCGCGAATGGCAGTGTTGATGCCAATCACTGAGCCTTGAGCATCCAGCAGAGGTCCACCAGAGTTTCCTGGATTAATGGCGGCGTCGGTTTGAATGAAGTCGAGGCGCTTGTCAGGGATGCCTGCGGCGGCACTCGATCGATTCAAGGTGCTGACAATTCCCAAGGTGACGGTGTTATCGAGACCAAGGGGGTTGCCGACCGCGATCGCCCAATCACCCACCTGCACCTCGTTAGAATCTCCCAGGTTGGCGACGGGTAGGCGATCGTTGCCCATGCTAATCTTGACCACGGCTAGATCGGTGACTTCATCCGTGCCTCGAACTTCGCCATCAAAACTGCGTCCGTCCTTGAGCTTGACGGTGACTCGATCGGCTTGATCCACCACATGGGCATTGGTCAACACCAATCCATCGGTGCTAAAGATGAAGCCGGAACCCTGTCCCCGCAACCGCTCCTCGTACGGTCCTTGGGGCATCATACTATCCCCAAAGAACCGTCGAAGAAGGGATCATTCATAAAGGGGTCGGGAATACTGCGGGTGACGGTGCGTTCCGTATCGATCCGCACGACCGCCGGACCCACCCGCTCCACAGCGGCGGCGACAAAGCTACGGCTGCTGCTGGTTACTGCTGGAGCCTGTGCCACGAGCGCTGCCGTTTCCCCCGATTCAATTGAGGCATATGTAAAACGGGGCGATCGCAGGGACAGCGCCCCTGCCACACCGGGAGACAGTTGAAGCAGGTTGAGCGCCAACATGCCTGCCAACACGATCCTAAATAGGCGAGTAAGTAATCGTCGCATAGCCAACAAGAACCTAGAAAATTGTGTAATGGTGAACTCCCAAGATAGATACGATCGCCATCGATCGCTTATCCAGGGATCACGCAGATATTCCGATTTTAGCCATTGATGGAACGTCCATCCAAACTCCCTAGACGAGGGTTTGATCGGTGGGGTTTCTGAGGTGGGTTAGAATTGGTGAAAGAGTGCTAGTTCAATGCATTGCCTCCAATCAGTGGTGTGCATTGAGAATCGACGAAACTGGACAATCAAATCCCTACTATTCCGTACACCCCCATGACTGCTTCTGAACAATCAAGTTCACTGACGAACCAAAATTTGCCTGAGCTTGCTTCCCCTAGCAGTCCTCAATCCCTTGCTTCTGCTCCCCACTCCCACGGACACATTCACAGTGAGGAGTCGATGAGACAGTTGGTCAATCGGCTATCTCGAATCGAGGGGCACATTCGCGGAATCAAAACAATGGTGCAGGAACATCGCCCGTGCCCCGATGTGTTGGTGCAGGTGGCGGCAGTGCGGGGAGCGCTCGATCGCGTTGCCCGAATTATCCTGGACGAACACCTAACAGAGTGCATTGCCCGTGCTGCTAAAGCCGGTCAGATTGAGCAAGAAATCGAAGAATTAAAAGCCGCGCTCGATCGATTTCTTCCCTGAGCAATCGTTCCTAAACTGAGTGATGATTTTTAGTGGTGTAGGCACAGCCCACCCCACTAAAAATCATCACTCAGATCCCCCTATCCTTAAGCAATGGCAAAGTTTTATCCGGAACTGACTGACTCCTTGCAACGGTTTATTGGCGAACAGAAGCTGTTTTTTACTGCAACTGCTCCCACCAACGGACGGGTGAATCTTTCACCCAAAGGGATTGATACCTTTCGCTGCCTCGATCGCCAAACCGTTGCCTACCTCGATCTCACTGGCAGCGGCAACGAAACCTCGGCGCATTTGCAAGAAAATGGGCGAATTACCTTGATGTTTTGCAGTTTTGGCGAGTCGCCGCTGATCCTGCGCATCTATGGACAGGGAGAAGTCGTGCGATCGCACCATCCCCAATGGCAGACGCTCTACCCCCATTTCTCACCGACTCCGGGAGAGCGGCAAATCATTGTTATCCAGGTGCAATCCGCCCAAACCTCCTGTGGACACGGAGTCCCCGTGTATGAGTTTCAGCGCGATCGCGAGGAGATGATCCGCTGGGCAGAAAAGAAGGGTGAAGCCGGGTTGCAGCAATATTGGCACGATAAAAACCAGGTCAGTATTGATGGATTGCCAACGGGGATTGGGCAGACGAATCTCGACCATTAATCCAGATTTTAGACTTAAAGGAATTCCACTACCATCAAAACTTCTGCGACCAAAATCCCCGGCTTCTCAAAGAAGCCGGGGATTTTAGATTTGAACCTTGTGCTTAATTGAGTACTCCGCTGTCTAGCGGGATTGCAACGTTTGGTTCAACCGATCGATCGATGCGGTTAAGGTCTGTTGTGAAACAATCACAGGATCGGTAGGAGTAGCCGCTTCTTCTTCTGCGGCTCGACGGAGTAGCCGCTTTTTAGTTGTGTTTAGGGCACGTAGCAGCAGGAAAATCACAAAGGCGATTACTAAAAAGTTGAGAATTGCTGCTAGAAACAATCCCCACTTGATTCCACCGGGTGCCCAACTTTCCAAGTCATCGGCACCCGCCGCAGTGAGCGCAGGATTTAACAATGCGGGTGTAATAATATCGGTTACAAGGGAGTCAACAATCTTGTTGAAGGCAGTACCAATGATGACTGCAACTGCCAAATCAATTACGTTTCCCCGTGCCAAGAATTTCCAGAAATCACTCCAAAACCCACCGTTTGAACTTGCCATAGATATACCCGTTATTGCCTATTTTGCGTAGGTTTTATAAAAACAGTCGGATTATACAATGGCTAAAATTACTCTGCGCACGACTTAAAAGATGGGGGAATTTGCTGCATGGGCAAACCGCTTTGGGCAAGGGCGTGGCATTCGGGCGAGGAAGGTGATTGATACACCGATCAATGTGCCTCAATGTGCCGAATGCCGCGCCCCCACCGGGGGTATGACCCTAATTCAATTAAACATGGTGCCCTTAGAACCAATCGGCGTGGAAAAACTCGCCTCTGGCTTTGTCTGTGCGCTCAAAGGTGTGGGCACCGAAGTAGTCGCGCTGTGCCTGTGTCAGGTTTTGGGGCAGGCGATCGCGTCGGTAGCTGTCAAAATAATCCAGCGACGCACTAAAGGCAGGAACCGGAATCCCCAACTTCGCGGCAGTTATAATCACTTCGCGCCAAGCATCCTGGCGATCGAGAATGGTTTGCTTAAACTCTGGCGCTAGCAACAGGTTGGGCAACCCCGGATTTTCGTCAAAGGCGTGTTTGATCTTGCCGAGGAAGCGAGCGCGGATGATGCAACCCCCCTTCCAGATCCGGGCACACTCACCCAGATCAACTTGGGAGTTAAACAACTCTTTAGATGCTTTGCCAATCAGCGCCATTCCTTGGGCATAGGAGCAGATTTTGGAGCAATAGAGGGCGTCGCGGACTTTGTTGATAAATTCCTTGGTGTCACCATCGTATTTGCCCGTGGGTCCACTGAGTTCCTTCGCCGCCTCTACCCGCTCTGCCTTGATAGAGGACATGATGCGGGCATTCACCGCTGCGACGATCGTCGGAATAGCGATCCCCAGATCCAATGCTGTTTCTACCGTCCACTTCCCGGTGCCCTTTTGACCTGCGGCATCCAGGATCAGATCTACCAACGGCAGACCCGTTTCATCGTCAATCTTCTTGAAGATATCAGCGGTGATTTCGATCAAGAAGGAATCCAATTCGTCAGTGGTGTTCCACTCGGCAAACACCTCGTGCAATTGCTCGTGGTTTAGCCCGATCGCGTTTTTGAGCATGTCGTAGGCTTCAGCAATTAGCTGCATGTCGCCATACTCAATGCCGTTGTGCACCATCTTGACGTAGTGTCCGGCTCCACCCGGTCCAATGAAGGTAACGCAGGGTCCATCATCTACCTGAGCCGCGATTTTGGTGACGATCGGTTCAATTTCCTCATACGCCACTTTGGTGCCACCGGGCATCAAACTGGGACCGTTTAATGCGCCCTCTTCACCGCCGCTCACCCCCATGCCGATGTAGCTCAACCCGGTTGATTCCAAGTCTTGGGTGCGACGCTCCGTATCGGTGTAGAGCGAGTTGCCGCCATCAATGATCATGTCGCCCTCTTCGAGCAAGGGTTTGAGTTGACCAATGACTGCATCCACGGGTGCCCCGCTTTCACCATGATCAAAATCTTGCGGGGGCGATCGAGGGACTGCACAAACTCTTCGAGGGAGTAGGCGGCTTTTACATTTTTGCCCTGCGCCCGCGTGTTCATAAACGCGTCAGTCACCGTCGATGTCCGGTTATACACAGCGATCGGGAAGCCATTGCGCTCGACATTTAGCGCCAAGTTCTCCCCCATAACCGCCAAACCAATCAAACCAAAGCTCTGTGCCATAGAATTTTTTGCCTGCTCTGTTTAACTTCTAGCTAACGCGGTCAAATACGTCATTACAAGATTGGGACTTTCCACCTACAGGTTAGACAACTTTTTTGCAGAGGAAGACTACGCAAAGATTTTCTTTATCCCTTAGCCATTCTCAAGAAAGTTAAAATGCATCAAATAGTGATCAAGAGCTTGCCTCACCGCCCCTGGTAATGCCTCTTTCATAGGATAGGTTTCTTTCTGAAGGTATGGGATTCTTGCCTTGGTTGAATGAGGAAGACCTAAACAAATGCTTAAAACCTCTGAAATTAACGAGGGGTAGTCCTAAACCTATAAGGTAAGGATTTTTAGGTATTTGAGGAGTGCCCACAGCACAAATAAAGCAGCGCTGAGCGCTGCTTTAGGAAGAGTTTAGGTTTGGTTGAGCGCAGGATGGTAGAAATCACCACCCTGCCTCCTCTAAAACGGCTCTAAACAGACCGCTTTTGACGCTGCGCCGCAGACATACCCATTCCGGCTAGCACTGCAACCAAGCCCACCATCGTGGCAGGCTCAGGAACAATCTCAGGATCAGAAACGTTTACGGCAGAGGCAACGGAGGCGTTACCTTGGGCGATCGCACCCGTACCAAAGGGAAAGTTAATTCCAGCATCTAAGTCCTCAACCAGCAGGGCGCTGAGATCAATAATCTTTGTTCCCGAATCAGAGGTATACACCCCTTCATCGAGTCCGCTACCGGGAACGTTGGGCGTACCATCTACATAGAAGCTGGCACCAAATGCCGAATCGATCGAGCCATCAGCCGAGGAAATCGAGAATGCAGGAATCTCAGTATTGCCACTCCAGTTCCAAATCCAGGACTCAAACTCATCATCAGACACAATCCCATCGACTGCATCTGCCTCATCTGCAACAAAATTCCCAAAAATAGATGCACCTTCGGCAAAGAAGCCTGTGTACTCCACATTCCATCTAAATTCCGCAGCCTGCACAGGTACTGCAACCGTAATCAAACCGAGGGCAGCCGTAACCGTCAAAGTAATGGGTTTCATGATTGGATTGACTAAATGGGACACATTAAAACTCAGCAATCTACACAGGGTCTAGGAACCGATGATGCCGCCGTTCTTACGAGTAATGACAACCGTGGCGTCGCGGGGAATGGTGACTCCATCAAAGGGCAATGGGAAGTTACTTAATGTGGGATCGCCATCGCCAGGATGCTGTAGGTTGATAAACATCGTTCGCCGATCGGGTGTCACTGCAACACCTGTCACTTCGCAAGCCGTCACTCCCGTAAACAGGCGGCTGACAGCGCGGGTGTTAGATCTGCCACTAGCATCTGATCGTTGAGTCCCTTTTGCTGGGGTCCGTCGGTTTGAATGAATAATCTGCCATCGGCGTCAGCCCAAAGACCATCAGGGCTGCTGAACGTGCGCTCGTCACCTTCAGCATGGGTGTCTTGCGCCAAGATGAAGATATCCCACGTGAACGTCAGACCCACGTAGTTATTGCTATCGCGCCAGCGGATGATGTGTCCATCGGGGTTGGGACCCAAGGGGTTGGCTGCATTTACTTGCGCTGGGGTGCGTCGGCTGTTGTTGGTCAGAGTGCAATAGACTTCCCCATTGGGAGCAGCCGTGATCCACTCAGGGCGATCCATTGGGGTTGCACCCACTAAGTCACCCGCAATTCGAGCATAGGTCAAGACTTCGGCTTGATCATTGAATTGAGCACTGAGGACAGGATTGGCGATCGTCAATTCCAACCATTCCCCCGTGCCATCCTCATTAAACTTAGCCACATAGAGCTTGCCCCGATCGAGTGGGCTAATGCCTCTTGCCCGCATCGATCGCCAGTTGGATTCGGATACAAACTTGTAGATATAGTCAAACCGCTCATCGTCGCCCATGTAGACAACAGCGCGACCACCTTGTCCTACGACAACTTCCGCATTCTCATGTTTAAAGCGACCGAGGGCAGTGCGCTTGACCGGGGTTTGGGAGCCATCCATCGGGTCAATCTCTACAATCCAGCCAAACCGATTTTCTTCGTTTTTGTAGGCAGGGTTAGAGAGATCAAAGCGGGGATCAAAATTCTGCCAGCCGTAACCAAACCCTTCAGCACTAAATCCATAGCGGCGCTGCTCTGGGGTAGCCGTAAAGGTTCCATCCGTGGGAACCCCAAAGTAACCATTGAAGTTTTCTTCGCAGGTGAGGTAGGTGTCCCAAGGAGTTTTACCGTTAGCACAGTTGTTGACCGTGCCTAAAGCAGGATTGCCTGCTGGAGTTCTCAATAAATTGCTATTGGCAGCAGCTCCACTAAACGTCACAGGAGTGTTGACGTGGATTCGGCGGGAATTATTGCTGCTGACGACTTGCCATTGACCGTTTTGCTTCCTCACCTCGACGACCGAGACTCCGTGGGCGTGCTGAGACAAACGTACATCCTCAAGGCTCTCTGGGTTATCCTTACCCAAAATATGAGGATTGGTACCAAACTCGTGGTTGATTGCCAACATGCCGTGGTCGTTGCCATTGCCAATCGGGAAAAGCCACATGCCATCATGCCCGATGCCCACCTGCTGAGTTTGCTGGCTAGCGGTGGGGCGTGAGTTGGGGTCGCCCGTATACTCAGGACCGCCGGGTTGAATTGGGGTTCCCCAAGGAATCAACACGTCATACTGATAATCGGAAGAAATCGTTGGCACCGGACCCGAACCTGCTGCCACTGGAACGGGGCTAAAGTTAATTGCAGGGCTAAGGCGTTGAGCAACAATTACATCGGAACCTTGAGCGACGACATCGCTTGTACCTTGGGTGGTGGCAGCGATCGCCCCATTAACCACGTTTCTATTGCCAGCGAGGGCAGCTAGAAAACCCGTGGCAGACAGTGCCGCACTGCGGGTTAGTAGGTTTCGACGGGACAAGCTTGCTCGCAACACATCCTCAAACGGACGATTGCCAGAATAGTTACTGGTATCGTTGTCATGAATCATGGTAATGCTCCTCTCAAATACTAAAACCACGGATCTCAAAGGACACTCATAACCGCAAACCATTGATTGCCCTAGTGTTTAGGCGATCGGATCTAGAATCCTGCCACGCTAGGTCAACTCGCAAACCCTTAATCAACTTCAATCCAGCTGATCGAGATATCTCTGGGCTAGCTCTCCCGACAACCGACCTTCATCAACGGCAGTGTCAATTTCAACCACCTCAGCGAAGGTGAGGTCAGTGCTCCGGCTCAACCTTGATGCAGGCTGCGATGCAGACCCAGCCTGGTTGCCATCGTGGCGCTGAAGCAGCGCGTAGGCAGCATGGTAATCTGCCCAACGATCGATTTGTGGATCGGCTTGCCACTGAGCACGGGAGACAACCGCAGACAGAAACGGAACTACATCGCCGTTGCGAGTGCCCATTACAAACACCTCGATCGCCATCAAACCAGCATCTTGGTTAAATGCTTGAGTAATGGCTTGACTTGCTAAAAACTCTGCTTCAACTAACAGATCACTGTAGGAAGTCCGCTCATAAACAGGCATATCAAGCAAAATGGACTCTCTAGATCCTGCACGAGCAGTTGTGAAACTACTTAAGGAACAAACTGATAGAGTTAATGCCACAAGAACTAAACTTCTACAGAACCAAGCGCTATTGAAGTAGAGCGATGAAAGTCGGATCAGTGCCATTGATTCTGGTACAAGTGCAATAGGTCAAAAATGCTGCAATGGGTGCTAGCTCTCAAACGCTCTAGATAATCGCACAAACAGGTTTTATCAAGGTAAAGCAGAGGATAAAGGAAGATTGGAGTGGGGTTAAAATAAGTATCCGTAGCTATGATTAAACCTATGAGATCCGTATAATCAGACGCTTTGAACAATCAAATTAACTACGGGAGATCAAGGCAATTGTCTGTAACGTTTTATTGCAGCCAACGGTCTCACTCGTGTGTGGCTTGTGTAAGTGAAACCACTTAATCTCCCCTTAAGAAATCACCTAAGGATCGCAAATTAATTAATCTGGAATATTTTTGAGAGAAGCGCGGCTCCGCCG
>JAAUSV010000398.1 GCA_012032525.1 Leptolyngbyaceae cyanobacterium SL_7_1 | reverse complement strand
TGTTGTCCGTGGGATTGAGCGCGATCGTCTTCAAAGGCGTGTGCCCAACCGTCAAAGGTGACGCAGCGGAGAAAACGGGCAGGAATGATGCGATCGGTGTCGATGTCGTCGCCAACGAGGGGAAGGGCGCGACCGGAGATGGAGTGAACTTGGCTCATTAATTCAGTTCCTTGTAATTCAATTTGTTTTGCGATCGTAGTGGTCTGACATGATTAAACTGCTGTAATCGGTAGGTTGGGTTGAGTGATAACGAAACCCAACACTCTTAAAGCTTGTTGGGTTTCGCCAAAGCTCAACCCAACCTACAAATTTAGCTTTGTCTTACCACTACACCCATTCGCGCACGTCGAAGACGTGCCCGGTGACAGCGGCGGCGACCACCATTGCTGGACTCATCAACAGTGTCCGTCCAGAGGAGGAACCCTGCCGACCTTTGAAATTGCGGTTAGACGATGAGGCGCTGAGTTGGCGTCCCACCAACTTGTCAGGATTCATCGCCAGACACATGGAGCATCCCGGTTCCCGCCATTCAAACCCAGCCGCTTGAAAGATTTGATCGAGTCCTTCTGCCTCTGCCTGTTGCTTGACTCGCTCAGAACCAGGAACAATAAAGGCTTTGACACCTGTTGCTACTTGCCGTCCTTGGGCAAACCGGGCTGCTTCTCGCAGGTCGGTAATGCGTCCGTTGGTGCAACTGCCAACAAAGCACACATCGACCTTGGTGCCTTGAATCGGCTGTCCGGGATGCAGATCCATGTATTGGTAAGCTTCGGCGGCGATCGCCCGATCGTCTTCCCCTAGTTCTTCCGGCGTAGGCACGGTTTCTGTCACCGCAATTCCTTGACCAGGAGTGATGCCCCAGGTAATGGTGGGGGCGATCGTCGCTGCATCAAACACCACCACATCGTCATAGGTGGCATCGGCATCGCTGCGAATGCTCGTCCACCAAGCCACCGCTTCATCCCACGCTGCGCCCTTGGGAGCGAACTCTCGATCTTTGAGGTAATCAAAGGTGACTTGATCGGGATTGACGTAGCCGCACCGGGCACCGCCTTCGATCGACATATTGCAGAGGGTCATGCGTTCCTCCATGTTCATCTGCTCGATCGTGGTGCCAGCATATTCGTAGGCATAGCCCACGCCGCCTTTGACCCCCAGTTTGCGGATGATGTGTAAAATTACGTCTTTGGCGTAGACGCCGGGTTTTAATCTGCCGTTTACCTCAATCCGTCGGACTTTGAGCTTGGACAATGCCAGGGTTTGAGATGCCAATACATCGCGCACTTGACTCGTGCCAATGCCAAAGGCGATCGCTCCAAACGCGCCGTGGGTGGAGGTGTGGCTGTCCCCACAGGCGATCGTCATTCCCGGTTGGGTCAACCCCTGTTCGGGGGCGATCACATGGACAATCCCCTGGCTACCAGACCCGATGTTGTAAAAGCGAATGCCGTTGTCCTTACAGTTGCGCTCCAGTTCTTCGATCATTTCCTCTGCCAGGGAATCGAGGAAGGGGCGGGCTTGATTTTCCGTGGGGACGATGTGATCGACGGTTGCCACGGTGCGATCGGGAAACATCACCTCCAGTCCCCGTTCCCGCAGCATAGCAAAGGCTTGGGGACTGGTGACTTCGTGGATGAGATGCAATCCGATAAATAACTGGGTTTGCCCGGAGGGAAGTGTCCTAACGGTGTGGGATTGCCAAACTTTATCGAATAGAGTGCCGTTGCTCATGATAGTAACGAGGATCGGTAGGGAAGGGGAAGCGTTCGTACTATTACCCTAAAAGAGGGCGTACGAAATGTCCAATATATTATTCTGCCGTGATTAAGACTTTTTATGTATGAGTAGCGGCTACGCAATAAGACAAAGACCCCGGCTTTCTAAAAGCCGGGGTCTTTGCGCAGCCCATGATACTAGAAGGTCTTTAAGCCAAAATCCCAGACTCCCAGCTTTTTAGAAAAGCTGGGAGTCTGTGACGCTTCACAAGGTTCTTTAATGGAGCTAAGGAGATTCGAACTCCTGACCCCCTCAATGCCATTGAGGTGCGCTACCAACTGCGCTATAGCCCCTAGTGCGTATTCCATCATGCCTTGACAACCGATTTTCGTCAAGTTTGGTAAGATTCGGTTGAAGGACACTGCCTTCATGCCAAGATCGATGGGTTACAACCTCTACATTACCGGATATGCCTGAATCACAACCGTCGGACAGTTCATCAGAAAAAACTGAGGATTTTGCAGAAGTGCTGCGATCGCTCCGACGCAAAGAAGGAACATGGGTAGGGTGGGGACAAGCCTGCCAGCAGTTGCAGAAGGCGGGCTACACCGCGCAACAGATTTTTGAAGAGACGGGCTTTGAGCCGGTGCAGCAAAACCAAATTGTTGTGGCTTCCCAGGTATACCAGTCGATTGTGCAGGGGAATGTGCCAGAGGAGGTGCGATCGCGGTTTGAGCGCACGGGCAGCGATACCCTCTACGAGTTGCGGATTTTAAACCAAGAGGAACGGGCTGCTGCTGCCGAATTGATTGTGGAAAAAGGGATTGATTCAGAAGGGCGCACGAGGTTGCCAAAGCCCTGAAAAACTTTTCTCGCTTGGCATCCCCACCGGAGGAGTTTTCCAGTTATCCAGGGGATGCGGTTGCCTACGATTATTGGAAGCTCGCTCGGCAGCAGACTGACCTATCGATGCGATCGCGCCTGATTGCCTCCGCCCTGCGCTTTGCTAGTAGCGAGTCGGCTCGCCGAGCGATCGAAAAGTTGCTCACCGATCTGACCGTAACTCGTTCGGCGACAGCACCACGCTTGCCTGTCTATCGCTTGGAGACGGAGTCAGAAGTCCCCAAAGTATTACCCGTCGTAGGGCGATTGCCATTAACGGTTGCCGAGCTACAAGCGGTGCCCCTGATTGAGGAAGAGGAACCCTTTGGAATTGTGCGGTTTGCAGGCGCAGGGGCGTGGGTGCCGATTCCGGGGTGGCAAGTGGTGTTGAATGCAGAAGACCCAGTGGTGTTTTTGGCAGAGAGCGATCGCCTACCCAATGCCGCTAGTCAGACAGAAGAGTTGCTAGTGATGGTCGATCGCGCCCAACGGCAGTGGGACGCCCTCAACTATTTCGTGGTTGTAGTGGACGATCAGCTGGAGATTCAATGGTTTGAAACTCAGCCCAGTATTCCGATTGTGGGGAAGGTGCTGTTGGTGATGCTCCCCAAGAAGGTATTGGATGAGGATTACAACAAGGAACTCTGGCAAATAGACGAGTAGCTAGAGCCTACCAGTTAGAGTTCATAATAAGGGCGAACGATGGGATTCGAACCCACGGATGGCGGTACCACAAACCACTGCCTTAACCACTTGGCGACGCTCGCCGTAACGTTTCTCATTGTAGCATTCAATTTCGCCTTATTGCCAACATTGACGCCCGAATTCGCAACAATAGCATTAACATTTTGCAACAACTCCGTTTGCCCACTTTTATCAAAGCTACACTGGCTAATTGATAGTGCTTTGGGGTGAAAGGGTTGAAATTATTTACGGTTTTGGTAATCGCAGCGATCGCTGGAGTGGGGGTGGCAATGGCGCTGACTAATCCAAAGGAAGCTGCCTATCAAGACTATGCAGCGCAGGAACTCGATGCCTATTTGCAGAGTAATGTTTGCACTAAGATTCCCAGCCTACCAGGGATTTCGGTGCAAGCCGAATGCGCCACCTTTGTTGAGGACAATCAGAACGAAGTTAAGGAATTTATCGCCAGTAATACAGACCGGCAAAACTTTTTTCTACTCAGCATCTACAAATCTAATTTGTCGGCTGATGCTTTCTTACCCGACATCATCAGCAACCTAGCGCCTTCCTACTACACCGAAACGATCGGTGTATTTGACAACTTCTTCACCTACAAGGTGACTCGTCAGTAACGGGGTTCTCATGTGACAACAAAAAGCGCCTTTGGTCTAAGGGCGCTTTTTGAGGGCACTTTTTGAGGGTGCTTTTTGGGGGTGGCTAGCAATTAGCCGTTGATCGCAGGAGCTGTCAGGGCTACAGGAGTGGCTTCACCCGCCGCGAGGTCGAGGGGGAAGTTGTGAGCATTGCGCTCGTGCATCACTTCCATCCCCAAGTTCGCCCGGTTCAACACATCAGCCCACGTATTCACCACCCGTCCTTGGGAGTCGAGGATGGACTGGTTGAAGTTGAAACCATTCAGGTTGAACGCCATCGTGCTGATGCCCAATGCCGTGAACCAGATACAGATAACGGGCCACGCACCCAGGAAGAAGTGCAAGCTGCGGCTGTTGTTGAACGAAGCATATTGGAAAATCAACCGACCAAAGTAGCCGTGGGCTGCCACGATGTTGTAGGTCTCTTCTTCTTGCCCAAACTTGTAGCCGTAGTTCTGCGACTCGTTCTCGGTCGTCTCACGCACCAAGGAGGAAGTCACCAACGAACCGTGCATCGCACTGAACAACGAAACCACCAAACACACCCGCCACACCCAACATGTGGAAGGGGTGCATCAAAATGTTG
>JAAUSV010000397.1 GCA_012032525.1 Leptolyngbyaceae cyanobacterium SL_7_1 | reverse complement strand
CCGGCTTTTCCAAAAAAGCCGGGGGTCTGGTTTTAGGGAAATTCACTTACTGCGGTTGTTCCACCCCTTCTGGTGTATCCACAGGTTGGTCACCGCCGCCCCGCAAGAACGACAGCCCGCCAAACAACAGGACACAGGCAAGGAAGCCGACAATTAGCCCGATCAGCCAGCTAGAGTTACCTGCGTTTTGGGGAACATTCTGACTGCCGCCAGGAATAGAGGTGGGAGTGACGGTCGGTTTGAGGTCATCCACAGGTTGAATCAGCGATTCTCCCCCTAGGGTTGGGGGAATCTCTGCCATGCCCGTGTCGATCGCCCGATCGCCAGTCACAGGTATTGCCCCCGGATCAGGCATCACCGTTCCTGTTTCGCTGTCTAAGACTCCACCAGCGGCAGTGGAGTCACTCGACTCCCCCAACGGTTCAGCCTCCAGTGTGGGAGGGACTACCGGAGGTTGGCTGAGGGCATTGACCGCTGCCATCACCAGCGCATTCAACCCATCATTGTGGATGAAATAGACCAGATGGTTGCAGCCCACCTCGGTTTTAATCGGTTGGGGCGATCGCTCCATGCTGACATTCTTAATGCTGGGTACGGTCACTGCAATGTCATTAGGTTGGTTAAAGAAAGGCAACGCGACGGCTGTATCGAACACCTTGGTCATCAATCGGGCGATCGGGCTACCTTTGTCTGCCGTCTCCACCATCGCCGCTGGAACCAGCGAAGTATTTCCCGCCAACACCGTGTAGGGAATTCCTGGATCGGGACTATTCGCCAGATTGGTGAGAAATTCCGAACCGGGCATCATCTGGGTGAGGGAGATGTCGATCACCCGATCGAGTTTGCCCCGTGCTGTGTCGATCGCCTTGAGCAGCACACTCAGCATCGGCACAGGGAGAGCGATCACCGAGAGACTATTTAAGCCGATCGCCAGCAGAGAAGTCGCCATCTCCTCTACTTTGGGCCACGGTGAGCCGCCATTCGGTGTGCCCAGCATGATCAGGTGAGTAACCATCTGATTGCCGCCTTCCTGCTCGATGAACCAGCGCGACACCAAGCCACCCATAGAGTGAGCGACGATATGTACCACCTTTCCATGTCCTGCCCCTAAGCCCACGGCTTCCAATCGTTGCTTCAAGAGGCGACCATTTTCTTCGATCGGCGTGTTCAAGTTCTCGTAGTCAAACGCCAACACCACGTCATACAACTGAGCCAGAGATTTCTCTTGCCCATCTGCCAATCGCACTCTGGCATGGTTGACACTGGGAACCATGCTGAGGGTATCGCCAATGATGCCGTGAATAAAGATGACAATTTTCTCGGCACTGGCAAGGCGCGATCGAATGTTATCTGGGTCAGATTCATAGCGCACCGTGTCATCCGCTGCCACCTGCACCATCGATAGCAATGGGTAGGTAAACTCCATCCCCAGTTTTTGGGTGATGATCTTTTGGAAAAAGATGCGAATTGCCCCGCCCAAACTGCGTTCCCCTTTGCTGACGGGTTCCGGTAGGCGATCGATGGTAATTTCAGTCTGACCATTGCGCCCCTGCCCCACGCCCAGCGGCAGGAAGAATTCCCCATCGTAGGCAACGGGCAAAATCCGCTCATCCTCAGCCAGGGAGGTATCAATCGTCAATCGTAGCGGTTGCGTTGGTGTGACCGTCTTGGCGGCTTCAGAATCCACATCGGTCAACTCCAGGCTGCTCAACCCCGGATCCGTCCCCCGGCTGGTGGTAAATTGGAAGGGTTGCACCAGGGCGGGATCGCCACGAAGAATCGGTGGGGTGATCAAACTGCCCAAATCGCGGGTGGCTTGGGTGATGGTGCTCAGCCGTGCCTCTGCCTTCAACCCTGGATGGGGTTGCACGGTGACACCAGACCCCAGATCCACGGCATCTCGTGAGGGGGCGATCGCGGTGGTATCCAACGGGCGCACACAGGTGAAGGTGATCGAAGTTGTCATCCAGTCATCGCACTGGTCTTCCGCCCCTGCCACTTCTAAATCTCGCGCTTGGACGCGATTCATAAAGCGGTTGAGGGTGCTGCCCTTGCCACTGCCGCGAGTGACGTCACGCGATCGGGCTGTATCCAACTTGCCCTGCTCCATCAGGCGGGCATCAAATTCAACCGTACTTACCAGCAGTTTCAGGATATCTTTGACTTCCGTAATTTTCTGATTCCATAGCTCATCCTTGACCATCACTGTTATTGCTTGGTCGTCCCTCGCCCAAACCGATGTACCGGGATCAAGCCAGATGCCCCCCGCAGGCAACACCCCAGCGCTGATGCCAAAGGTATCGGTCAGATCCAAGATGGCGCAATAGAGCTTATCCTTGCTGGTGGTGTTGGTGAGTTTGATTTTGATTTTGGGAGGGTTGGGTTTGCCATCGCTGCTGGGTTTCCCATATTGCAAACGAATTTGAGGAGCCGTAATCTCCTCGTCTCCTTGAAAAATCTGTATCTTCACCGCATTGGCAGCAATGCGGCTGGTGGGGGGACTGGTCAATTCGGCAATATTAGACCATTTGGCAATATGCTCCAATCGTTGCACGATCGTTTGGGCGCTATCACTGGTGTAATTCTCAATCTGTTTGACCAAAGGGCGATCGTCCGCCGGACGGGCAATCAGATATTCCCCATTCTTGGCAATCACGCGAAATTCCACCTGATCCGCCTCGGTGGTTTCCTTGACGTAAAGGGAAGGGGCTTGGGTATCCGCCGTTTTTAGCAACGCCTCTCGCACCAGCGCCACTCCCGCCTCGTCGCCCTCTAGCCGCACTCCCAACGGCGGTAGGGGCAGACCCGTAACCACGGCTCGGTAAGTCGTATCAGCAGGGGGATTATCCAAACCAATCAGCTTGATTTTGCTCAACTGCGGCAGGACTTCGGTGACTTCAGCACGGGCGATCGCATCCCCCACTTTCCGCAACTGCTCTGCGGTCACAGTGGAATCAAACAGCGCCAATTGCATCGTTTCACTGCCGGATGGCGCAGGCACTCCATGCACACTGCCGCCATCAATCACCCAGCCATAATCGGGATGGCGGCGGACGACAAAGTAGGGCGTTCGTTCCACCACTGCCCCACCCAGAAACGGAATATTCAGATCATCTGAGACGATCGCCTCTAACTGGGGGGCTTGGTCGCTGATCTTACTCGCCACCAAGGCACTCGACGTGCCAAACAGATCGCGGTAGGTGGTGGTGGGGTTTGCCTTCTTCAGCGCCTCTTGGAAAAAGTAGGAAAATGCCCCTCGCGGTTGTCCACCGCCCTTATATTCCTTTGCGGTCTGGCTACTGCGACACGCTGCCAACAGCACATGCCGTCCTTGGGAAAATGTCCACCCTGCGGGAGCGGCATTGGGGTCACGGGAGCCGCTGGCAAATCCCTTCGCTTCATCGCCGGACACTAAGTAGGTTTCGATCGGGCGAATGCGTGTATCGGTCTCTAGCCGTCGTTCCTTCACCTCCAACATTGGATCACGGGTTCCCGACCCAGAGTGGCAACAATCCAAAATCATGATGATATGGGGATTTTTCGCCGCCACCTCCGAGATCAGCTTCGCCAGTTCCTTATCTGCCAAGTCCCAGCCCACACTGGTGCGGCTGTCGTAGCAGACCAAGGTTTCGTTGAGGTGGTCGGGTTCGATCGCCCAAAATTGCTCCGGAGCCTGCTCTTGGGAACCGTGTCCTGCGTAGTAGAACAATGCGGTATCTTCACTTCCCGCCTGACACAGGTGTTCTCTAAATCCCTTAATGATTGCTTTGTAAGTGGCTTCCTCATTCTTTAGCGTCTTGACCTGGGCATTTTGTACCCGCTCATTCAGGTAAAGCTCCATGTTGGTGATGTCGTTGACGCAGCCGTCGAGGGGCGCGACACCGGGGGGATAGTTATCGATGCCAACCAGCAATGCGTAGATAGTCCGAGCCATAAAATTTGTGTGGGGGGAAGGTGGATGAAATGTGAAACCATACCATTAATCCTGGTAGGGGCATGGCACTGCCATGCCCTCTAAATTGTGGATAGGGGCACGGCACTGCCATGCCCCTGCGGAAATTATGCCTAACCTGCCCCACCAAACAATTCTCGGCGTGAGGCGGGTCCAACCTTGCCATCGGCAGTCAACCCCTTCTGTTTCTGAAATGCCTTCACAGCCTCATCCGTACCCGAGCCGTAAACTCCATCTGCCGTCAATTGAAACCCTGCTTTGATCAGCGCCTCTTGCAACTTCTTGACATCATCACCGCGTAGGGGCGGATCAACCAATTGCAGCACTCGGAACGCACCAAATCCACCTGAAGGAGAGCTATTCAAACACTTTTCGACTTGCGGTCCGTAAGTCCCATCCTCCGAAATCCGGTTGGTAGGATTATTCTTATTCCATAGCTTTTGGAACGCTAACACGGCTGTGTTTCGCAGATCTTTCGTGCCCGATCCCTGGTAGTCAAAGTGCATTTTGTCTTTGGGACCAAACCACTTCCAGCCATACTTCTCTAGGAATGGTTTCCAACCCGGTGCATCCTGCACATCTAGT
>JAAUSV010000396.1 GCA_012032525.1 Leptolyngbyaceae cyanobacterium SL_7_1 | reverse complement strand
ATTGTGGCGGGAACGCTGTCGTGGTCGTGTTTTATGGGCGATCGCCAATGGGGGGTGGTTGGGGGGTGCGTCCAACCTGTGATTTGGTGGTATACCTAGAGGCGTTTTACGCAAGAATATGATTTGAGGGGATTGCGGCAATCAGCACTGGATCAATTCATTGAGCAGTTGGAGATGATGACGGCACGCTATCGGATCGGGGATGGCACAGGGGGAACCTATGTCGGACCCGCCAATAATTGTGCGCAGGATTCTAATCAAGCACTATATGCTGCGTTGGTTGTGCTCAAGCAAGCGGTTGAGTCTAACCCGGATGCCCAAGCGGAATTGGCAGATGAGCCAGAGCAAGCAGAGCAGTTTAAACAGTTAGTTCGGCTAGGGCGATCGCTGCGGCACGACATGTTTCCCTTGGGGACGGCACGGGCAGATTGGCAAACCAATGCGGAGAACTTGGGCAGTAGTTTGGAGGAGGAGCCGTTAAAGAATTTGTTGACGGGGCTATTAACCTGGCGAACGATGTTGCCCCGCAAAGCCAGCGACACGGTGGCGATCCGGTTCCTTCAGCAAGGCGCGGCTATCTGGGTGTTGCGGACGAGTCAGGTGGGGGGGATTGATTCGACGATTCAGCCTGTGATTCCCATGACGCTGTGAGGGTGGCGATCGCCTTAACTCGATCGGCATACTCGCCATCGGTTAAGACAGGGTAGGTAGGATCTTGGTCGAAGGCGAGAGCGGTGGGGCGATCGGGGGTTAGATCGATCCACGATCGACAACCGCCATAGTCAGCTTGGTAGGGAACTGTGTAAGGAGTCTGTAACTGGTGGACCCGCAGCAGAAGTAGGTAGAGGGGTTGACGAGGTTTCCAACGCAGCTTTTCTAAAACGAATGACTCGTTCCAGACGTGAAACGGCAAGAGGGCGGGCACGGCAGCCGGGTCTGTCGTAGCAAAAATATGGGTAATGTCTGCCCAACTGGTGAGCCGAACGGGGGTAGGATGCCAGCCCGATGGAACGGATTGAATCTGCTGGTTGTAGGGTGGCTTTAACCACTGGGGTTGTTGGTGTTCGTAGGTGGGATATAGCCAAACCCGCTGGTGGGCGACTTGAAATTTACCGTTGACTTCGCGGATGCCACCTTTGCGGAGTAGCAGAATCATTTTGCCGCTGGTTAAGGCGTCGATGGCGATCGCCCACTCTTTGAGTGCAGGAGTCATGTTGGCGATTGACGGGAGGCTGTTGAGAATTTACTTAAAAGCGATCGTATCCTCTCCAATCGACTGCAACTGAAACCATTACTAAATTTCAATATCTTCCATAGGAGTTTTAAGTATTACTGAGAAACCTGGACTAATCATCGATACCTGCGATAGAAAGTCCTTAGAGTCAGACTGAAGTACAGTGCGTTCCTTATATGGAAACTCTATTACGTAAGTAGTCGTCAGTTAAAGCAATCATCAGTCCACATCAGGGCTTCGGTGCTTTCAGTGTTTTAGAAAAGACAAATTTGTTGAATTGTAAAGGATTGTGAACGTGAACTTTCAAGGTTACTCCCTCCTAGACGAAGTTAAATCCGAAGAACTTCAAGAACAGCTCAACCAAATGGCAGCAAAAGCCTCCGATCGAAAGGATGAGTTGGTCGATTTACTCAATGAGGAACAGCCGACCAAAAGCAGACTTGTAGATTCTGCCTACTCCCAGTGCACTTGGTGGGAAGGTTGTTATTACTGCCAAGATCAAGATCTCAAATGGTATCGCGTTAAGTGTTTCACCTAGATAACTATACATAGTTGCCAAAGAATTAACCATTTGGCTCAGAGGAGGGAGAAGTGTTGCTCTGGCGGGCTTTGCGTCGCCAATGGTGCCAAGTAGCAACTGCCCCACCCAAGAGCAATAGGTAGGGACTGTAGACCATCAGCCAAATTCCCAATTGCATTAAATCGACGGTAGACCGTCTGAGGGAGTAAGTCGCGTTCTCCCAAGTCGTTTGGAGTTGGGTGGAGGGGGCGCGGGAGGTGGCGATCGCCTCTTCTAAATTGATGTTGATTGTGGAGTAGGCAACTCGATTTTGTAGGGCTTGTAGTTGGGCATCGATTTGCTCGATCGAGTTGCGGATGTTACTTAACTCTTGTGCTACTTTCAGCACGTCTGCGACTCCTCCCGATCGATCCATGATTTCTAGTAGAGTGGTTTCCGTTTTACGCAAATTGCGCAGTCGGGCTTGATGGTCTACCAGTTGGGCAGAGACATCTTCGGCGGTGAGCGATCGTTGTTGCACCTCTCCAAGCTGACTTAGTGCCTCTAGGGTGGGGTCTAACTGTTGCTGGGGCACCCGGATTTGGATGAAAGCGGTGTGGTGCTCATGTTCGTTGGCAGGGAGGCGATCGTTCAATGAAAGAATGTCGCCTTGTTTTTGTCGTGAAATTGTTTTAATCGTGTCGATGCTCTGATCGATGGTGTTGACCTCGACAGTTATTTCGGCTGTTTTGGCAAGTTGCGGCTGGGCTGGTAGGGGCACTTCGGCTACTGGAGTAGAGGTTTCTATGCCCGTACTACCCTGTGTGCTGGTGATGGTAGCGGAGGGAGCAGAGGCTGATTCTAGGTTTTGCGGTGCTGATGCACAATTTGTTAAAGTACAAAACTGCCGATCAGCAGTTGGCAGAGGAAAATAAACTTGAATTTAGTGGTTTTAATAGTACGCATCGATCGCTCCTCCATTTATATGCATCTATTGATTATCTTGACAAGATTGATCATGGCACTCGATCGGGTTACAGTTTGTGCAACAGTCTAATCATCTTCAATTCTGGCAGCGTACTGATTTACAGCCACAAACTCCCTATGCTGGTAGCCCTAATTATTTTTTTGGGACTGTCTCCTGCTCTAGTTTCGTTTTGGATGATGCAACGCGTTCAAGCGCAAACCCAAGCCAGGTTGCAGCGCACCACCCACTCAGTGTCAATTAGGCGAACGCCCCTAGCGCGAGGGATAGAATACCAGTATGTAGATGGGATTGGATACATGATTGGCGATCTGTCGTGTCGATTCAATGCTCGTTCTAACTACATTCGTTGTGCGGTTAATCCCTATGGACCGTGTCAAAATTGCCCGTTTTATGAAGCACGCCAGCTCAGTCCTTATTAGGAGGATGCGTCAAAAAGCATTCCTGTCGCCACGGAAGAAAATCTGGAACAGCGGCAAGTTGTAGTGTTGGGGTAGGAATTTTCTAGGGTGGGGACGGAGGGATTTGCCTTAGAAAAGCGCTGTGGATCTAGGACATTTCAATTGCTTATACTGCAATTGATCTAGTGCTTAATGACAATTACTATCGGGATAGCTCTTGCGTAATTTTTACAGGTAGATGGACGCATTTAAATTATAGAAATAGTCGGTATTTGGGATGATTGTTATATTTATTACAATCTGGCTCTACAGATTTAAAGACTATTCTTTTAGGATCAAGTCCTTTACTATTTCCACTTAATTGCAGAGAACTTTTTACACTTCATACGGTCAAGCAAAGTTGGTTCTTAACAGAACTATTACTTACTTAAGTGATAGCTTTTAATGGCTAAAACGCGTTTAAAGCCCTGATGAAGTCTACCTAAACTCCTTACAGAGACTTCACATAAGCCCAATTCATAAATCTGTTCAAGGGTGTTATGTTCAAACTAGCTCATTACCAAATGCTAGCAAGGAGTTGGGGTTGGTCTTGGTTCTAAAGAACTTTTGAGTGGCTGATGTGAATTCGGCTAGTTAGCGGATCTGATTTGGTTTGTGGGAATGTTAGTTTTAGAAATAACTCAATAGGAATAATCAACATTAATAGGGAAAATTTGTTTCTATTAAGTTCAACTATTGAAGTTAAGGTTTGTTATCGATTGTGGAACTGTACAACCAAGTTTGGTCAACTCCTTCCTTAAACGCTCCCTTATGACAGTACCGTTAGTGCTGTTTCTGTAGAATGAAAGTTAATTCCATAGAGTATCAACCTGCTAACTCGGAAGTTGGAGTTTATGAATGTGAAGTTCACATCAAATTTAGACTGATTGAGGAGAAGAAAGCGCTAGGCGATCGTGAACGTCTTCTGGAAATGCTACTGGATGCTTTTGCCTGTGGCGCAGATGAGTATCTAGAAACGACCCACATCCACGTAGAAGCTCAAGAAGTGCCAGAGATGAACGCTTCTCCCCAAATGCGTCGTCAACTTATTCGTCTCCGTAATTCTAGAGAACTGGGCTAAGCGCCGTGGGAGCGATCGCTCTGGTGGCACTCCACTCCTGCCAAGTTAGCCCCATGCTCTCCAGAGCTATCCAACCAAACAACTCTAAAAGTTTTAAGTTGACAGTTTTAGTAACATTCGTTATCTTAGATAAGGTCAAGTCTTAAGCCCCCATCGTCTAGAGGCCTAGGACACCTCCCTTTCACGGAGGCGACGGGATTCGAATTCCCCTGGGGGTATTAGAAGCTGTGGAGAAAGAACAATTGTTCTTTTCTCCACATGCTTTTTTGATTGCAATTTAAAATTTTTCAAGCAATCCT
>JAAUSV010000395.1 GCA_012032525.1 Leptolyngbyaceae cyanobacterium SL_7_1 | reverse complement strand
ATCAGCGACCACACCGCTCCCCGGGCTCCATGCCACTCTCCAAACCCGCGCACCAGTTCCCGCCGCACCTGCTGAACGCGGATACCCTGCATCTGCACGCTTTCGAGATACACCACGAAGAACCGAGGGGAGGAAACTTTGCCGATCGCCGTTAGGGTAATCACCCCCACCAGCATGACAACAAGGTGGGACATGAACAGGCGCGATCGCAGATCGACTTTTGCCATAGCTAACTCACCGAATCTTCAAATTTATAGCCAACGCCGATCACGGTTTTGATGAATTTGGGATTAGCCGGGTCGGTTTCGACTTTTTTGCGCAACCGAGCCACGTGGGTATCCACCACCCGTTCATCGCCAAAGAAATCGCTGCCCCAGAGCCGTTCGATCAATTGGGTGCGGTTCCAAACTCGCCCAGGATAGCTGATGAACGTGGTCAAGAGATCAAATTCCAGGGTGGTGAGGTCGAGCGGTTCTTCGGTCTCCTCCAATCGCCGCTGGGCAACCCGCTGTTCCACGTCTACTGAGAAGTGTTGGGTTTGGTAAGTCTGGCTACTGCTGCCGTGGCGCAGACTACGCCGCAGCAGTGCCCGCACCCGTGCCACCAACTCCCTGGGGCTAAAGGGCTTGACCATGTAGTCATCGGCTCCAGTAGACAATCCGATGATCCGATCGATCTCTTCCCCCTTTGCCGTCAACATCAGGATATAGGGATCTTTTGCCCCCGGTTTTTGGCGAATCCGGGCACAAACCTCTAAGCCATCCAGTCCTGGCAACATGAGATCGAGAATAATCAGGTCGGGCTGTTGCTCCTGAAAAAGCTGGATCGCCGTTAACCCATCGCGGCAGACTTGACAGGCAAACCCTTCTTTTTCTAGATAAAGCTGAATCAATTGGGCAATTTCAGCTTCGTCTTCCACAATTAAAATGTCCATCGATCGGCGCGTCTTAGATAGGATGGGATGTCAGGTAACCTACGTCCATGTTACGCAAAAGCTATGTTACACAGAAGCAATTGAGTCACGGCATGAATCCGATCGCTGTATCCAACGGTTCTAACCTCCAACTCCGCCCCCGCCCAGGGCGATCCTGCTTGGCGATTGGCATCGGGGTGGGAGTGCTGGTAGTGCTGGGGCTGGCTCACCTGCTCAATCGTGCCTGTGTGCTCGATCGCTGCCCCCTCCACACCGCCCACCCAGCGGAATACACGGGCAAATTGCAGGCGATCGCCCAGCAGTTACAACTAGAAGAAGCCGCCCTCGCCCAATTTACCCGTGCCCGTTCCACCGCTCAACTGGCGGAAACTCGCACCCACCTTGCCACCTCCCTCGCCGATTGGCACCTTGCCCACGCCACCTGGCAAACGGCGATCGCTGCCTTGCAACGGGTTGCTCCCACCACTACGGCAGGGCGAGACGCCGCCGCGATCCTACCGATTTACCAAACCTTCCTCGCCCAGACCCGTCACCAGCGCACCCAGGAGGAAATCGCCCTGAAAACCTACGATCGAGCCAGGGAGCTTGCCAGCCAAGCCAGGGACGCCGAGCAAACGCATCAATGGTCAGCCGCTGTCGCCCACTGGGAAAACGCCCTCACCCACGCCCACCAAACGCCGCCAGGAACGCAGGTTCACAGCGCCGCCCAAGCCATGTTGCCCGCCTACCAATCGGCTCTGGCAGCCGCAGAGGAACGGTTGCGCGTGAAACTGTTGATGCAGCGAGTCCAACCCGATGTCGATCGCCTCTGTTTGGGCACACCGCCCCTCTGCCACTTCACCCTGACCAATACCGCCATTCAACTGCACCTCACCGTCCCCCTCGATCGCGCCGTGGAGCGGTTGATGGTGCGTGCCCAACCCGATGCAGCGCTTCCCCCGATCGCCCTGATGCAAGCCAACAGTTTGCTGCGCCAAGTTGCCACCCTGAGTCAGGCTGTGCAAACACCGATCGAGCTACACAATGCGACGGGCGATCGGTTTGGTGAATATGATCCCAAATTATCCGGGTACGTGGCGAAATAAGGTGGATCACAAGGCAAGGCGATCGCCGATGTCGTGTACAGTTTTCTAAGAGTTCCTGGAGGTGATTCTTGGCTGCAACAACACGTGCTTTAGTATTTCCCCTGGCGTTGATCTCCTTGCTGAGTTGGGCGGAGGTAAGCCCGCTCTGGGCGCAGTCGATCACTCCGGCAGACGATGGCACTGGCACACGGGTCGATCGCCAGGGCAATCGCTACACGATCACGGGTGGGCAGCGATCGGGGGATGGCGACAACCTCTTCCATAGCTTTGAACGGCTGGGACTGAGTGCCGAAGAAATTGCCACCTTCCTTTCCAACCCAGAGATTGAAAATATTTTGGGACGGATCACCGGGGGCGATGCCTCGCTGATCGATGGGTTGTTGCAGGTAACGGGGGGAGACTCCAATCTGTATTTGATGAATCCCGCCGGGATTATTTTTGGCAGCAATGCCCGCCTGGATGTGCCCGCCTCCTTCTTTGCCACCAGCGCCAGTGGGATTGGATTTGATCAAGCCTGGTTTGATGCGATCGCACCAATGACTACGCCGCGCTGACGGGAACGCCAGATGGATTTCGCTTCTCGAATGGGGCGGGGGCGATCGTCAATGCGGGCGAATTGGGCGTGGCGGCAGGGGAAAACCTGACGCTGCTGGGGGGAACCGTTGTCAATACCGGAACGCTCCACGCTCCCGGTGGGCAGATCACCGTAGCCGCCATTCCCGGCAGTCAACGGGTGCGCCTCAACCACGCCAACATGGTGCTGGGCTTGGAGATTGCCCCGTGGCAGGGAGCGACTGCCCTGCCGACCGCCCAATCCCTACCGCAATTGCTGACCGGAGGCGCAGTATCCGCCGCCACTGGATTGAGCGTTGACCCTGATGGTACGGTGCGCTTGAGTTCGGGGGAGGCGATCGCGTCTAATCCAGGCACAACCATGATTGCCGGAACGGTGGATGCCTCCTTGGTAGGTGCAACCGGGGGACAGGTGCTGGCAACGGGCGATCGGGTGGAGTTGCGAGAAGCCAATATCGATGTCTATGGCACAGGCGGGACAGCAACCCTGACGGCTACAAATGATTTGACGATCACCGAAAGCCAGATTCGCACGGGTGGCGATTTGACCCTGCTGGCAGAGACGGTGCAAATTCAAGACACCGCAGCTACCCCGATCGGATTGCAAGCGGGGGACTCCCTGACGATCGAGGGAACGGACGCCGTTGAAATTTTTGCCCTGAATCATCCTGGCAGCGGGTTCTATGCCAATGCCGATATGGTATTGCGATCGAGCCAGCGAGTACAAGGGGATGCCAATTTCTGGAGCGGTGGCAATTTCCGGATTGAACAACTCAATGGCGATTTGGGGGGGCTTGTTTAGTCCCAATGACCCGATCGTGCGAGCCAGTGGCGATGTGGCATTTGACAGCTACGAGGGCACCTCGTTACACATCCTGGCAGGAGGCAGTGTGACGGTGGGAGATATCTTCATTACCGGAGCCGATACCCTGGGAAATGCGATCGTCGAGACGGTGACGCTATCGGATGGTTCCTCCGTCAGCATCAACGGCACCACCCAAGCCACCCTCGATATTCGAGCGGGCACCACTGCCTTTGGTGCGGCTGGGTTGACTCCCAATCTCCCACCAGGGTTTGACCCCGCCCCGCCTGCCACAGGGGGTACGGGGACAAGCGCCAATATCACCATTGGTAGTATTTTCGTTGAGTCTACGATCGGTACGGACAACCCCGTGGTGCTCCTGACCAATCAATCTGCACCCAATCTGGGATTACCGGGAGGGACGATCGCGGTAGAGGCGATCGATTTATTTGGCAACGATGGTCGGGTGACGATCGATTCGCGTACCGGGGTGACTTTGGGCGATATTTTTGCCGAGGGGCTGGATGCCCCTGAACCGGGCAGCAGCAGCACGGGTGGAACGGTGAATATCCTGGCAAATGATTCGATCGAATCGGCTCGATCGACACCGCAGGCATTGGCACTGGGCAAAGCGGTGATATCACCATTCTCAATCGCGGGGGCAACATTACCCTGAATGGCGATCTGAGTGCCGCCGCCCTCGATAGTGAGGCGGGGGGTGGCAATGCCAATGGGGGTGATATTCGCTTGACTAGTCTGGCTGGCTCGATCGACACCACCACTGGGGGCGTGTTTACCGATTCCGATCTGGGAAATGCCGGGACCATTACCCTCAGCGCTCTGGGTGCGATCAATACCAGCGATCTATCGGCAACCTCGACAGTCGCGGCGGGTGGGGATGTCACCCTTACCAGTGGTACAGGGCTGGTCAATACTAGCTTGGGCAGTGTAGACGCCTTCGGTACAACCGCCGGGGGGCAACGTCCGAGTGGATGCGGTTGGCAACATTACCACAGGGGCGATCGACAGTTCGGCAACCACTGGGGCGGGCGGTGTGATTAATCTCAGTAGCATCAGCGCAGGCAACATCACCACTGGCGATCTCACCTATGGCTCCACCGCCGGGGTGGGGGGCAATGGGGCAAATTTCAACACCACTGG
>JAAUSV010000394.1 GCA_012032525.1 Leptolyngbyaceae cyanobacterium SL_7_1 | reverse complement strand
TCACTTGGAGTTGCGGGGTGATCCCCAACATCGTCATCGATATCAGTATGGCGAGCAGGGTTGGTCAGTGGAGGATATTAATCCCTAAATGGCTCCTACAATCCACCCTAAATGGCAAGTGTGATGTTCCCAATCCTGATCACGATGCGGCAATGGTTGAAAACCGATCGGGCGATCGATTGGCTCTGGAGCGGGGGGTTATTCGCGGCTGCCTTGCTCCTCTGTTGGATCAATTTGGGGGATCTGCCCCTACGCGATTGGGACGAAGGAACGGTTGCCGCCGTTGCCCGTGAAATCTGGCGATCGCCCCTCGACAGCCAAACCTGGCTCTATCCCACCCTTTGGGGCAAACCCTATTTCAACAAACCCACCCTGGTACACACCCTGATCGTCGCTGCCTACGAGATGGCAGGAGTCAATGAATGGACGAGTCGCTTGCCCGGCGCTACCTTGACGGCATGCTCCGTCCCCCTGCTCTACAGTGTGGGGCGGGAGCTATTTCGACGACGAGCCTCGGCGGTGTTTGCCGCATTGGTGTATCTAACTAGTTTGCCAATTGTCCGCCATGGGCGGCTAGCCATGCTAGACGGAGCGTTGATTTGCTTTGTGTTAGGGATGATGCTGTGTGTGCTGCGATCGCGCCGAGATAGCCGCTATGCCTTGGGTGTGGGAATTGGGCTTAGTCTGGTTTGCCTGACCAAAGGAGGCTTGGTGGGGGTGTTGTTTAGTGCGATCGCCATTGCCTTCCTCTGGTGGGATACGCCCCGACTATTGATCAGTCCCCCCATGTGGATCGGCGTGATTATTGGTGGGCTGCCGATCGGTGCCTGGTATGTGGCGCAGTGGAAATACTACGGTGCAGTGTTCCTAAGCACTAACCTGGTGGATCAATCCCTGCGACGAGTGTGGCAACCCGTCGAAAGCAACACCGCCCCCCCCTGGTTCTATCTGGTAGAGCTGCTCAAATATGGGTTTCCCTGGCTGCTGTTTCTACCACAGGGGGTGCACCATGCTTGGGAAAACCGCAACCTGAGCTGGGCAAAGTTTGCCTTGGTGTGGAGTGGCATGTATTTCCTTACCATCTCGGCGATGATGACTAAACTACCCTGGTATGTTTTGCCGATTTACCCAGCTTTGGCACTGTTGGTGGGGGCGCAACTCACCGTTCTCTGGGACAAGGGTAACCATGTGGGTGTCAAGCACACCCCAGAACCCTACGCCCCATCTTGGATAGGAGTTTTCGTTGGATTGGCGGCGATCGCGGGCGCAGGTAGCCTCTACTTTACCCTGAGTGCCCACCGCGATCTGGAGTTACAAATCATCTTGGCGATCGTTGCCCTGACCTCAGTGGCAGTGGCTCGCTTGATCGCCCTACAAAATCCTCGGTTTCTGACGGTGTTGATTTGGGGTTGTTATCTGGCGCTTCTGGGGTTAATGGTGTCGTCCCATTGGGTATGGGAATTGGCGGAATCCTACCCAGTCAAGCCCGTGGCACAAATGGTGCAGCGATCGGTGCCTGTGGGTCAACCCGTGTTTACCACCGATCCAATCGAGCGTCCGTCGTTAAATTTCTATAGCGATCGACGGGTGATTCCCGCTTCGACCCAGCGGATGCAGCGCCAATGGCAACGCAAACAAAACCCATATTTTTTACTCGACAACAAAACCCTGAGTAATTTTGAACTACAACCCATCAAAATCATTGACACGGCTCAGGGTTGGACATTGGTGACGCGGTCGGACCTGCTCGATTCCGACCCAGCATTACCGCGAACGCTTACAATGCTGGTAGATCCTCCAACTGGGTTTTAACTCGCTGGGTTGGGTGGCGTAATGGATTAATCACGATTAATAAACGCTATGGCAGTCAAAAAAGGTGATCAGGTTCGGGTGATTCGAGAAAAGCTGGAAAATAGCCTGGAGGCATCGGCGAGTGATACTCGCTTTCCGTCCTATCTGTTTGAAACAAAGGGTCTAATTCTAGATTCCAAAGGCGACTACCTGTTAGTTCAGTTTCTAGTTCCCACTCCAAATATCTGGCTGCGGGCAGACCAGTTGGAAAAGGTGGATTAGGAAGAAGCAAGGGTGAGGGATGGGGGAGGGTGGCGTATGGGATTTTTGAGTTATGGACGTAGTCGCTAATCGGGCTTGTCAATCACCGAAGGTGTCTGTGATCGGGGCGGGCAATGTCGGTAGAACCCTTGCCCAACGCATTGCTGAACGCAATCTTGCTGATGTTGTGCTAGTGGACATTGTTTCAGGGCTGCCGGAGGGAATCGCTCTTGATCTAACGGAAGCGCGGGGGCTAGAAGGACACCAACGCCAGATTTTGGGTGGAACGGACTATACGGCTACGGCTGGGTCTGAAGTAGTGGTGATTACCGCTGGGCTGCCCCGCCGACCAGGAATGTCGCGGGATGATCTGCTCAAAACCAACGCGACCATTGTGGCAGAGGCAAGCCGCCAGGCGATCGCCCACTCTCCCCAAGCCCTGCTGGTTGTCGTCACCAATCCACTCGACGCCATGACCTATGTGGCGTGGCAAGCCAGTGGATTACCCCCCAAGCGGGTAATGGGAATGGCGGGCATTCTCGATTCAGCCCGGTTTCAAACATTTATCGCGTTAGAGTTGGGCATTTCCCCGACGGATGTGCGTGCCATGGTGTTGGGCAGCCATGGAGATCTAATGGTGCCCCTGCCCCGCTATTCAACGGTGAATGGCATTCCTATTCCAGAGCTGATGGATGAGGGCACGATCGATCGCCTGGTCAAGCGCACTCGCAATGGTGGAGCCGAAATTGTGGAACTAATGCAAACGGGAGGCGCGTACTACGCCCCTGCTTCTTCGACGTGTCTGATGGTAGAGACAATCTTACTGAATCAGCCTCGATTGCTGCCGATCGCCGCCTATCTAGAGGGGCAATACGGCTTAACTGATTTGTTTATCGGTGTGCCTGCCTATCTGGATTCTCAAGGCGTTAATAAGATCTTAGAACTAAACCTCTCTCCAGCGGAAACCGCCGCCCTCCACGGCTCTGCCAAGGCAGTGCGCCAAACCCTAGAACAAGCGCTGGCGCTGCTGTAATCGCTCCCTCCTAAACGCTAACTGCTCATCGCTGATAGCGCTAATCAAATTAACGATGTAGAATAGTTGACATATTATTAAAGGGTTTTGAGATCACGTCTATATTTTGGTTATGATTTGAATCTGTTGGTTTAACGCCTATTGCTCTACTGGCGGGTTCCGGTTTGCTTGAACTTTAGATGTATTGAAGGAGCTACCTGGTTAATGGATTACATCGATAGGATTTTAGAAAAGCTAAAGGAATGGGGTCGAAAGTTGATTGAGGCGCTCTTGGGTCCCGATACGCAACCTGAGCCTGAACCCATCCCAATTCCTGTTAACGATCCTGAACGACGTCGGTAGAATTCGCTGTTTTCTCCCCTTGGGGGTCATTACAGCCGCTTAAGAGATTTGTAAGCAAGGATAGGTTCCTTGCTTTTGTTTTTAAAGGGATTCTATGGCTAGCGATCGCCCCACCCCATCCACCAACCCCTCCGATCCACCAACCTCCACCCTCAGTCTCCTAGTTCTCCACGGTCCCAACCTCAACCTCCTGGGACGACGAGAACCCGGCGTCTATGGCACTGAAACCTTGGACACCGTGAACCAGCGATTGGTGACAGAGGCAGAAGGGCTAAATGCTACCCTCTCAACTTTTCAATCCAACTTAGAGGGAGCATTAATTGACCAAATTCACCAGGCATGGGGACAACACCAGGGGATTTTAATCAACCCCGGTGCCTATACCCACACCAGCGTGGCGATTCGAGATGCGATCGCAGGCGTTGCCCTGCCCACGGTCGAAGTCCACCTCAGCAACATCCATCGCCGAGAATCCTTTCGTCACCATTCCTACATTGCGGCGGTGGCGATCGGGCAGATCAGCGGCTTTGGCATCGACAGCTACCTGCTCGGACTCCACGCCCTCGTCCGCCACCTGCGCCAGTAGTTACAAGAGCGACAGAAATTCGCTAGGGTGGGGGTGGAAGGGGGAAGCTAACTGCTAATTGCTGTGAAAGAAATGATCGAAACTAAACTCATTCAACTCCAAACCCTATTTGCCCAGATGGATCGGGCATTGATCGCCTATTCGGGGGGGATTGATAGTACGCTGGTTGCCAAGATCGCCTACGATGTCTTGGGCGATCGGGCGTTGGCAATCACCGCAGAGTCGCCCTCATTGTTGCCAGAGGATTTAGAAGATGCGCGAATTCAAGCGGCGGCGATTGGCATCGCCCACGAGGTCGTCCACACCCATGAGATGGACAACCCCAACTACACCGCCAACCCGGTGAATCGCTGCTATTTCTGCAAAAGTGAGCTACACGACACCCTCAAACCCCTGGCATGGCAGCGGGGCTATCCCTACGTGGTGGATGGGGTCAATGCCGATGATTTGCAGGATTATCGCCCTGGGATTCAAGCGGCAAAGGAACGGGGGGCGCGAATCGCCCTTAGCCGAGGTAGGAGTGACCAAGCTAGAGGTGCGGCAAATGTCCC
>JAAUSV010000393.1 GCA_012032525.1 Leptolyngbyaceae cyanobacterium SL_7_1 | reverse complement strand
GCTTGATGGGCAGTTTGAGCTTGAACTAACGAGTTGGTCTCGCTGTGCCGCATTCTGTTTGCGATCGTCAATATCCGTCACCGTGCCAATCATCCGCACGGGTTGCCCCGCCTCGTCGTAAAAAGCCCGTCCTCTGCCTTCAATCCAGTGAATGCTGCCATCTGACCACACCACACGATAGTCATGGCGATATTGACTATGGGCAACAATGGCACGATCAACGACTTGGGTTAACCCATGGCGATCGTCTGGATGCACACACCGCTCAAACGTTGATAGTTGCCATCAAAACTCCCAGGGACTAGCCCAAACAACTCTTCATGCCCCCTAGACCAAGTAATCCTGCCAGTCACCATGTTCCAGTCCCACATGCCGATGTGGGCAACCTCTAGGGCAAGTTGCAGGCGATCGTCTTGATCTGACTGAAGGGTGGTGATTTCAGTGTTTAACCGTTGTATTTCTGCAAGTAAGGTTGCTTGGGTCTGGTTCTGTAAGTTCATAAGCCGCCTTTGGCTTGTGTGTCTACTAAATAGCCAGTTTGATTGAACAAATCAGCCAACTGGCGCTGCATCTTCACCTGTTCTAGCCGATTGATCACACGGGTTAGCAACTCTGGTTCCACGATCGGTTTTTGCACATAGTCATCTGCCCCAGCGGTAAATACCTGTCGTCGAGTTTCCATATCCGTGTGGGCAGACAAAACCAGGATTGGCAGTTCTGTCCACTGCTCGTGACTGCGGATCAATTGACAAAGCTGAATGCCATTGATCGTCGGCATTTCCACATCCAGGATAACCAGATCGGGCAGGTGGGTGGTCATCATTGTCTCAAAGCCCTGTGGGTTTGCTAACCCGATCGCTTCTACTCCCCAGGGTTCTAGCAATCCCTGGACAAACGCCAGCACCGCTGCATCATCATCCACCACCAGCACCCGCATGCCTGCGTTGGGGGGAGGGGCGATCGCGGCTAGGGAATCCGCTGCTGCCAAATTCCCCTCCAGGTCTTGCCGTAACAACGCGACGAGCGGCATCAGTTGGGCAGACAGGGAAGGGGCGGGAGGATGGGATTGCAGCAATTGGTCAATTTCCTGTGCCACACGGGAGCTGTGGGGGTAGCCAAAGGTGCCAAACGAGCCGATGAGTTTATGCACTTCCTGTTGGGCGTGGTGGTGCAAGTCTGGCGTGAGTTGGTTTTGGTGGGCGGCGATCGCCACTTGTTCTAAAAAATCCACCTGCCTGACAAAACTACCCCGAAACTTTTGGCGCAGTTGGTCAAGGGAGCGCTTCTGCGGGGGTAGCGCTGGCGGGGACTCTGACCGGGGAGACGGGGACGGGGTGGGATTGGAGTCGGGCAGCGATCGCAGTCGATAGCCCAACCCATGGACGGTTTCAATCAGATTGGTGGCGACTCCAGCTGATTTTAACCGTTGCCGTAGGGTTTTGATGTGGGAGGTAACGGTTTCCTCCCCCGGAGACTCGCCCATTGCCCACAGCCGATCGAGAATGGCGCTGCGACTAAAGACCCGATGGGGATTGGTCAGAAATAACTCCAACAAGGCATATTCCTTGGGGGTTAGCCGCAGCCCCACCCCCTGATAGGAGACTTCCCCCGCACCCGGATCAAACTGCAAATCGCCCCAGGTAATCACGGGGGGCAGGGTCGTGCGTTGGCGGCGCAGCAGGGAGCGAATCCGCGCCAACAACTCGGCAAAATCGAACGGCTTGACCAGATAATCGTCGGCTCCGGCATCTAGCCCAAGGACGCGATCGCCCGCACTATTCCTAGCGGTCAACAACAAAATTGGCAATTGATAGCCTTGGGCACGAAACCGCCGACACAAGCTGATGCCATCAATCCCCGGCATGACCACATCTAGCAGGATCAGGGCATAGTTGCCTGTCTCCGCCAGGTCTAGCCCGGTTTGTCCGTCGTCTGCCCGGTCTACCAGATAATGGTGCTCGCTCAGGGTCTGCAAGATAGCAGAGGCGATCGCCGCATCGTCTTCTATCAACAAAATTTTCATGGGGCTATCTCCAACCAGGCTTTTGGGATGAAACCAACGGAGATCGAACCGAATTATTCTCCAGTGTGCCAGAATTCCCAACGTTTGGGCGGGTGAGGAATGATTGATAGGTTTGTTGTAACAGCTTTGTTGGGACTGTCCGTAGCAGGTCAGGGCTTGACTGGATCGCCAAATCGCCATGCGGAAAGCGATCGCCAGTTGGCATTTGTTACTTTGCATGCCTTCACTAGTAACGTTATAGCCCCTGACAGAGTTGACTCGGAAGTTGTTGGATCACACGCTGAAAGGGGCTGGGATTGTTTAATCCTTGCGCCAATATCAGTGCCCCTTGAATGGCAATCACGCCATCTTCTCCGCGCTGATGGGCAAGCTCCTCCGCCATTCCAGCTTCGATTAGGATGGTGGCGATCGCCTTGATCCACCGTTGCAGCAACCGTTGCACCCGCTCCTGAAACACTGCTTTGGCAGATCCCAACGACAACGCTGCTAGCAAGCAGGGTTTGTGTCCACCGTTGTATGCCTGGTTAATCCGATCGCCCATTGTTTGCAGCCGCGTTAGCGCATCTCCTTTGCAGGAGAGCGCATCTGAAATGATCTGCTCCAATCCCTGTTCCAAGGCAACCAACACCGTCTCGACCATCTCATCTTTGCCCCCTGGAAAGTAGTGGTAAAGGCTCGCTTTGCCCAGCCCTGTTGCCTCAGAAATTTTGGAGAGCGTCACCCCATCGTAGCCAAACTGCCGAAACAGATCTAACAAGAGCGGAACGTGGGTTTGCTTAGCCATATCTGCTGCCCTCAATGAAATAATCAACCTATTGACAATTATACCGAACGAACGGTACAGTGAAGTAGACCGAACGGTACAGTTTTGAAACGCTGATTGAGGAAGAGGAATGACCCATCCACAACAAAAGCTCTCTAAGCAAAGACTGAGTGCACCCCTATGCCTCGATCGATTTCAGAGTTTGTCTGTTTTATTTCCGCTCGAACGTGAGTTTTTCTCCAACGATTGTTTTCCCTGGGATAGCGCAAAGTATTCTCGATCGCCCCGCTAAACCCCTGATCAAAATCGCGTCACGTCCTGGTTGAAAGCGCCTACTCACACCCCCTGTTTCGGCTTCTTCACAACAATCCTACAGGCACAAGGAGAACCTGCAATGATAACGCTCTATGGTCATGAAATGTCCGGCAACAGTTACAAAGTTCGATTGTTTCTAGAACTATTGCACCTCGATTATGAATGGATCAAAGTAGATCTGATGAAGGGCGAACAAAAGTCGCCAGACTATTTGGCACTAAATCCGTTTGGACAAGTGCCTGTGTTGATCGATGACACCATCAAACTGACGGATGCCCAAGCCATCCTGGTCTATCTAGCACGGCAATATGGCGGAGAGCAGTGGCTACCGGTGGATGCATTACCCTTGGCACAGGTGATTCGCTGGTTGTCTACAACCGCCGGGGAAGTGCGTCAAGGACCCGAAAATGCCCGACTGTATCATCTCTTTGGTGCCACCAGCATCAACATTGAACGGGCACAGCAAAAAGCTGACTATATCCTTACCCAGCTCGATCGCCATCTGAGTACGCGCACTTGGTTAGAGTTTGAACGCCCGACGATCGCGGATGTGGCAGTCTTTCCCTATGTTGCCTTGGCGCAGGATGGCAAGATTGACCTAAATGCCTATCCCCAAGTGCTGACGTGGATCGATCGGGTCAAACACTTGCCAGGTTTCATTGGAATGGCTGGCATTGGTGAACTTGTTGCCGCATAGGAAGATACACAGGAGGACATAATGGCACGCAAGTTTGGAGAAATTGCCTTTACACCCGAAGTTCAAGCAGCACAAAGCCAACGGGGATCACGGCAGACCTACGAAAAATATATTGTCAATGGTCCTGCCAACGATACCCTTACTGCCAAAATTGAGGAATTCATTGCTCAACTGGATGGGTTTTATCTGGGAACCGTGAGTTCCAGTGGCTATCCCTATATCCAGTTTCGGGGAGGACCTCCCGGTTTTCTCAAAGTGCTGGATGAAAAGACCTTAGGCTTTGCCGACTTTTCGGGAAACGTGCAGTACATTACGGTGGGCAATCTGTCGGGGAATGACAAAGCGTTTTTGTTTTTGATGGATTATCGCCATCGCAAACGCATCAAAATCTGGGGCAGAGCGGAGTCTGTGGAGGGAGAGTCGGAATGGACTCAAAAGCTACGTATACCGGGCTATGCTGCTGAAGTGGAACGATCGATGCTTTTTCATGTAGAAGCCATCAGTGAAAACTGTCCTCAACATATTCCGATTCGCTATTCAGAGACCGAAGTGGAAGCGATAATCGCTCCACTGCAAGCCCGAATTATGCAGTTGGAATACCAGTTGAGCGATCGGGCTGGGTAATCCGAATTCTCCAAAGTAGAACAACAGATTGTCTGGAGGCATAGCATTGCCCCGCTTGGGAGAAGGGAGATCGCCGGGGGGTGAGGGCAAATGCCTAGCAGTAAGACGGCTTTTGAGCTTAACGTTTCTCCTTTGGAGGGGCGGTGAT
>JAAUSV010000392.1 GCA_012032525.1 Leptolyngbyaceae cyanobacterium SL_7_1 | reverse complement strand
GGTGATGAGCGGTGATGGCGGGCGCGGCGGCGGTCAGGGATTTGTCCCTGGCAAAAAGGTCAAAACCTGGAAAGCCTCACCCCAAATCTTCCCAATTGAATTGTCCAAAGAACTGGAAACTGCTTTGAAGGAAGCAGTGGATTTTGCAGTGCAGCAGTATGGGGAGCGATCGCTCCCTGAGTTGCAAGCCGAAGATTTGGTGGCAACCGCCGCCGAGAAAGCGCCCTCCACCAATCCCGTCATTCTCAAGCTGCGCGAGGTCTACAATCGCATTCGCCAAACCTATGAGCAATACACCCACACCGAACACGAAGAAGTGGTTGCCTTAGGCGGATTGCACGTGATTGGTACGGAGCGTCACGAATCGCGCCGCATCGACAACCAGTTGCGCGGGCGATCGGGACGACAGGCGATCCCCCGGCACCACCAAGTTTTTCCTCAGCCTGCAAGACAACCTGTTGCGAATTTTTGGTGGCGATCGCGTCGCCGGGCTAATGAATGCCTTCCGAGTTGAGGAGGATATGCCGATCGAGTCGGGCATGTTGACCCGATCGCTAGAAGGCGCACAAAAGAAAGTCGAGACCTACTACTACGACATCCGTAAACAGGTATTTGAATACGACGAGGTGATGAACAACCAGCGTCGTGCCATCTATGCCGAGCGTCGCCGAGTGCTAGAAGGCTTAGATCTAAAGGAACAGGTGGTGCGCTACGCCGAGTTGACAATGGACGATATTGTCGATGCCTATGTCAACCCCGATCTACCCTCGGAGGAGTGGGAACTCGATAAGCTGGTCAGCAAGGTGAAGGAGTTCGTCAATCTACTGGCGGATTTAGAGCCAAATCAGTTAGAGGATCTGTCGATCGCCGAAATCAAAACCTTCCTGCACGAGCAAGTTCGGATTGCCTATGACATAAAGGAAGCACAGGTCGATCAGGTCAAACCTGGTCTGATGCGCGAAGCTGAACGATTCTTCATCCTGCAACGGATTGACACCCTCTGGCGGGAGCACTTACAACAAATGGATGCGCTACGGGAGTCAGTCGGGTTGCGTGGTTATGGACAAAAAGACCCCCTGATCGAATACAAGAGTGAGGGCTATGAACTCTTCCTGGACATGATGACCAACATTCGTCGAGATGTGGTCTACTCATTATTCCAGTTCCAGCCGCAGCCCCAGCCCGTACCTCAGGCTTCGTCGGAGATGGTGTAGGCGATCGCTCCTACCCTCAATTTCCAGACCCCCGGCTTTTCCTACAAAAGCCGGGGGTCTTTGGTCTATAGAAGTTGTCCCATTAGAAGTAATTTTCTCGCTGCACTGGAATCTTTAACCGCAGCTCCTCAGCGGATTGCTGCAAATGAGGGGTCAGACCAGTCACTGCTATATGAAGCCATCGATCTTAGCATTAAGACTAATAAATCATCTTCTACAAAAAATCTAGCTTCTAGACAGGTTGGATTCATAGGCTTACTCCTAGGCACAAACCTTGCTCTTCATCACCGTGGAGAGCACTGTGTCGTAGAAGGGATTTATTCAGGTGTGTGGAGTGCAATTAGGCTATTAAAGGTGCATCATGTCGAATTTAGACACTGCGTTGACTGAGTTGCTGCCGTTGACCGCTCAACAATCGATCGATTCATCCCCCATTTCCAAGAAACCGCTGAAACCCAATCCATTTGTCACCTATCGCGACCCCAAAAGTGGACACTGGGTTGTAGTCAAAACTACGGCTTACCAATCTTTTTCTTAAAGAAACCTGTAGTTTTAATAGAAAGGCATCTATCTTGACGGAGAACTAGATTCTATCGAGTTAAAACCCTAAAATTATCAAATATTCCTGCCAGGGTTGACTATGACTTCGATGCGTTCCTCTTCCGATGATGCCTTTCGTTCTAGTACGGTTGTAGAGTCTAAAGTTAGTCAGGAGTCCACCACGCCAGCGTCAGCGTCTGATCTGTTTCTTCGCCATCGCCTTGGGATTGTGGAAGAGTTGTGGGAACTCGTTCTACAACAAGAGTGTGGTCAGCCACTGGTGGATCTGTTGCGCCAGATGCGATCGATGTGTTCCCCAGAGGGACAGGCATCGGAGTCGATCGAGTCAGGCGTGTTAAAGCTGATTGAAAAGCTAGACCTAAATGAGGCGATTCGGGCGGCGCGATCGTTTGCCCTCTACTTCCAACTGATTAATATCGTCGAGCAGCACTACGAACAGCGGGGACAGCGACAGAACCGCGCTGCCGAGGAACTTGCCAATCTGCCGATTTACCACGCTGAGGCGGGGCTATCGGATGCCGAGGAGCAAAGTCGGGGCTTACATGCCGGATTTCTAGAAAAAAGCCTGCAAGAAGCTGATTCCCAACGACGCGATGCCAGCACCTTCCAAACCATTTTCCCCAAGTTGCATCGGCTGAATGTCCCGCCTCGTCAGATCCAGGATTTAATCGACAATCTCGATATTCGATTAGTGTTTACCGCCCACCCAACGGAAATTGTGCGGCACACCATTCGAGATAAGCAACGCCGCATTTCCAAAATCCTCCGCCAACTCGACCAAGTTGAGGAAGGGTTACAACCGCTAGGGTTTGCCTCCTCCTGGGAGGTCGAGATGTTGCGGGAACAACTGATGGAAGAGATTCGCTTGTGGTGGCGCACCGATGAGTTGCACCAGTTCAAGCCCACCGTGTTGGACGAGGTAGACTATACCCTCCACTATTTTCAGGAGGTGCTGTTTGATGCAATTCCCCAGCTCTATCACCGCTTTCGCACCGCCCTAAAGCTCACCTATCCCAATCTGCGACCGCCCAACTATGACTTCTGTAAGTTTGGCTCATGGGTGGGTTCCGATCGAGATGGCAACCCCTCCGTCACCCCTGACATTACCTGGAAAACGGCGTGTTATCAACGCAACTTGGTGCTTGAAAAATACATTCAATCCGTCAAGCGATTAATCAATCTGCTCAGCTTGTCATTACACTGGAGCGATGTCCTGCCCGACCTATTAGAGTCGTTAGAGCAAGACCAAGTGCAGATGCCAGAGGTGTATGAGCAATTGGCCATCCGCTATCGGCAGGAACCCTATCGGCTAAAGCTTGCCTATGTGCTGAAACGCTTGGAGAATAGCCGCGATCGCAGCATCAACCTCTACAACGGCGATTATCTCCAAAGTGATGCTGCCGATCTCAGTTCCAGCGTGATCTATCGATCGGGCATAGAGTTTTTGGCAGAATTGCGCCTGATTCAGCACAACTTGGAGGAAACCGGGCTGAGCTGTCGGGATCTGGAGAACCTGATCTGTCAGGTGGAGGTCTATGGATTTAACCTGGCACACCTAGACATTCGCCAAGAGAGTAGCCGCCATTCCGATACCCTTGCCGAGATTGTTGACTACCTCCAGATTCTGCCCTGCTCCTACAACGATTTGTCAGAGGACCAGCGATCGCTCTGGCTGACAACCGAGCTGCAAACCCGGCGTCCCCTGATTCCCACGGAACTACCTTTTCCGAAAAAGCCAACGAGATCATCCAAACCTTCCGCATGGTGCGCAAACTCCACCAAGAGTTTGGCGCAGATATTTGCCAAACCTATATCATTAGCATGAGTCACCACTCCAGCGATCTGCTGGAGGTGCTGCTATTGGCAAAAGAGGCAGGACTCTACGACCCAGCCACGGGAATTAGCAGTGTGCACGTCGTCCCCCTGTTTGAAACGGTGGAGGATCTAAGGCGTGCACCCGCTGTCATGCGTCATCTCTTTGACCTACCGCTCTACCGCGCCTACCTCGCTGGTGGCTACGAAGAGCGGATGAAGCAAGAGCTTGAGAGTTCTTCATCCCTCATCCCCCATCCCCCATCCCTGCAAGAAGTGATGCTGGGATATTCCGACAGCAACAAAGACTCCGGCTTCCTTAGCAGCAATTGGGAAATTCACAAAGCCCAACAAGCATTGCAGCAGACCGCAGAAGAGTTTGATGTGGCGCTGCGGATCTTCCACGGGCGGGGGGGATCGGTGGGGCGAGGCGGGGGTCCTTCCTACGCGGCGATCTTGGCGCAACCAGGACGCAGCATCAACGGACGTATCAAAATCACCGAGCAAGGAGAAGTGCTCGCATCCAAGTACAACCTGCTAGAACTGGCGCTGTATAACCTGGAGACGATCACCACCGCCGTGGTGGAGGCGAGTTTGCTCCGCAATGGCTTTGACGACATCCAGCCGTGGCACGAAATCATGGAGGAATTGGCAGGGCGATCGCGATCGCACTACCGCAACCTAATCTACGAACAACCCGATTTCGTCGATTTCTTCCACCAAGTCACCCCGATCGAGGAAATCAGTCAACTGCAAATCAGTTCCCGTCCGGCTCGTCGGGGCGGCAAGAAAGATTTGGGCAGCCTGCGGGCAATTCCCTGGGTGTTTAGCTGGACACAAACCCGCTTCCTGTTGCCGTCGTGGTATGGGGTTGGCACGGCGCTGCAAACCTTCCTGAGCGAGGAGCCAGAGGAAAATCTGAAACTTCTGCGCTACTTCTACTACAAATGGCCCTTCTTCAAAATGGTGATCTCCAAGTGCGAAATGACCCTCTCTAAGGTGG
>JAAUSV010000391.1 GCA_012032525.1 Leptolyngbyaceae cyanobacterium SL_7_1 | reverse complement strand
TTAGAAGAGCGGTTTTGCCACCGCGACGCGGTGGCAAAACCGCTTTTTCGGGTTCCGGTTTTCTCAATTGAAAGATATCAGAATAAAAGTTTTTCATGGATGGCAGTCGCCCTACTCTTGGGGAAACACAAACGAATAACCGGCATACTCATCCCCCTCATAGAGCACCACAAACCAGGTTTGCGGATCAAACTCCAGGGGGTAGGCATGGCGCTCTGCCAACACCCCTGCCCGGACTTCGATGGAGGAGAGCCGACAGTAGGGTTCGCTGATGACCGCTTGCACCGTTGCTCGCCGATCGCGCTCTGGCACAGTCAATAACTGCGATAACCTTTCCCGCGACAGGGTGGCTTGGGGTTGCACCATTTCCTGACACTGGGTGACTGGCGCAGCAGAGGGAGTAAACACGGTGCGTAGATCTGCTAGAACACCCACCAATGCCAACATCGAACCGCCTGCCAACAAGTATTTGAGACCTCCCACCGACTCGGCTTTGCGTCGGGGCGGCTTTCTGCGCTGAGGATTAGTCATAGAACCTCCTACTTACCATTACCAAACCGGAGAATACGATCGCCAACCAAATCGTCCCAAGCACCAGTGTCATAGTCGCCCTCCCATCAGCAAGCCAAACATCACCAACACCAATCGGTAGCCCAAGCTCCAACTCCACTGCGGCATGATTAGGGCGATCGTCACCGCAACAACCGCAGGCGCAGCCAACAGCAGGATGCCAGGAATGAAGAAGCTGGTTGAGCTTGCCATTAGCGCATCAATCCCCAGGCGAACCAACAGGGAAACTGCAATCCAAGCCACCCCATCCCCTAGCGCGGCGGTAAAGCCGACTGGAGGTTGCAATGGCTCGTGGGCAGGCGAGCGATCGACCATCACAGGTGGAGTTACCTGATGTAGACGGGTGTAGCGTCCACGAAACTCCTCTGAGTCGTTGATTTGCCAGGGTTCTTGGTTGGATTGCATAGAGCGCTCTCTCAAATGAAGGGGCAGGCTGAAGGGATGGGTCTATCCGAAGGAATAGTATCAATGAACTATAGTTTAGTACAAAAGTACTAAATTGCGATCGAATTTTTGGTTTAAAGGTTCCTAATTTGTTGAAGGATGGGGGATGAGGGATGATGGAAACGCACCTCTCGTCAGTGGCAATGAATTTCTCCCAACTTCCCAAACCCTTTGGTGATTGGCGATCGCTCCTAGATCGGGCGACCCCCTATCTATTTCTCCTGCCTGCGTTGGTCGTCCTTGGCTTAACGGTGTTTTACCCAGCTCTACAAGCTTTCCTGATGAGCTTTACGCAGTACGAGTACGACATCACCCAACCGCCGACGTGGATTGGTCTAGAGAATTTTCAACGGCTACTGCAAGATGATGTGTTTTGGAGAACTCTGAGAAATACGTTCGTTTATTTAATTGGTGTTGTGCCGATTTTGGTCACGGTGCCCTTGGGATTGGCGATCTTGGTGAACCGCGCCCTGCCAGGAATGCGGTGGTTTCGAGCGGCGTACTATACGCCTGTGGTGGTCTCGATGGTGGTGGCGGGGATTGCGTGGCGTTGGCTCTATGCCGAGACGGGATTGTTTAACCAAGTCTTGAATGGGTTGAATCTATCAACGGGCATTCCCTGGTTGACCAGTCCTCGCTGGGCACTGTTTAGTGTGATGGCGGTGACGGTGTGGAAAGGATTGGGCTATTACATGGTGATCTACCTGGCAGGGCTGCAAGCTTTGCCAGGTGAACTATACGAAGCCGCCGCGATCGACGGTTCTGATGGCTGGCGCAAACATTGGGACATCACCGTTCCCCTGATGGCTCCCTACCTATTTTTGGTGGCGGTAATTTCGGCGATCGCCGCCACCAAAGTCTTTGAGGAAGTCTTTATCATGACCCAGGGTGGTCCGCGCAATAGTTCCAAAACGATCGTCTACTACGTCTATGAGCGGGCATTCCAGGATTTGGAAATTGGCTATGCCTGTACGATCGGCTTGGTGTTGTTTCTATTGATTTTGAGTTTGTCGGTGTTGCGGTTGGCGCTCGATCGCCGCACAACCCGCTCCACTCCACTTTCCTAACCCGCTGGTGCAGCCTTCGATTTACGCTTCCACAAACTCTAAAGCGACTCCATTCATGCAGTAGCGTAGACCCGTCGGTGGCGGTCCGTCTTCAAACACGTGCCCCAAGTGCCCGCCGCAACGATGGCAGTGCACCTCCGTGCGCACCATGCCAAACGCTCGATCGGTGGACGTACCGATCGCCCCCTCGATCGGGGCATAGAAACTGGGCCACCCCGTGCCACTATCAAACTTGGTTGCGGACGTAAACACAGTCAAGTCACACCCCGCACAGGTGTAGGTTCCCTCCCTAGATTCCTCGTTCAGGGGACTACTGTAGGCTGGTTCAGTGCCATGCTCTCGTAAAACGTTGAACTGTGCAGGGGTCAAGCGTTGCCGCCATTCCGCTTCACTATAAGCAATCTCGTAGGTAGAGGCTGAAGTGGAGTGACCGTTATTGCCTTGGGCATTGGCAGTGGTCGATCGCTGACACGACATGGCGATCGCCCCCAAAAATCCTGTCCCTGTGTAGAGAAAGTATCGTCTTTGCATAATTTAGATGGTTTAAGCAGTGTGAGTAGGGACAACCCTATAGATTGCATTCTTACAAATTAATCAGCCGATCTGAGACCAAACTGAGTTTTTGTTAAAACCCTAGGATGATTGCAACCGCAACAGTAGAAGAACAAACGATCTGAAAATTTAGCCAGATAGGTTGGATATGACGGCTATAGCACCCCAGTCTATTTCCATATCGCTCACAACAGCTCCATTCCCACGCCCTATTCCACCGTCACCGACTTCGCCAAATTTCGGGGTTGGTCCACATCTAGCCCCCGCCGAGCCGCAATGTGATAAGCCAAAAACTGCAACGGAATCACCGTCAGTAGTGGCGACAGCACCTCATCCACCTCCGGCACAGGCAGCAGATCATCAAAAATCTCCATTGCATGGGGGTCTTGGGGCGATGCCACCCCGATCAAGCGGGCATCGCGGGCTTTTGCCTCCTGCGCATTGGAGATTACCTTTTCGTAGACACTGCCGGGAACGGCGATCGCCACCACAGGCACTTTCTCATCCAACAGGGCGATCGGTCCGTGTTTCATTTCGCCAGCGGGATAGCCCTCGGCGTGGATGTAGCTAATTTCCTTTAGTTTCAGTGCTCCTTCTAGGGCGATCGGGAAATTGATTCCCCGTCCCACAAAAATGAAATCCTGGGTTTCGGAAAACCCGTGTGCCAGCGTTTCGATCTGTTGTTCCTGGGTGGGCAGCACCGATTCCATCTGCCCCGGTAGGTGGTGCAGTTGGGTGATGATCCGCTCAATTTGGCTGAGGGTAAGCGTTTGTCGCCGATAGGCAAGATCGAGGGACAGGCAATAGAACGCCATCAACTGTGCCATAAAGGTCTTGGTTGCTGCCACGCCGATTTCAATCCCCGCCTGTGTATCGATCAAATTGTCTACCATGCGGGCGAGGGTGCTCTGCAAGCGATTGGTGATGCCCAAACAGCGCAGATGGAACTGGGCAGGTTTGTTGGCGCGGCGTTCTTGCTCCATGGCGATCGCCGATATCGTGTCCGCCGTTTCCCCCGACTGGGTGACGCCGATCAGCAGCGTGTGGGGAGTCAGCGGCGGCGGCGCATAGCGAAACTCGGAGGCATAGTGGACTTGGGTGGGAATGCCAGCCAACTGTTCTAGCAGATATTTGCCAACCAAACTGGCATGCCAGCTCGTGCCACACGCCACGATCTGAATATTTTCGATATCGGGGTAAAACTCATCCGCCAAGCCCAGATGAATCGGATTTGTTGCTTGATCTGCTGTCCAGTTGCTGCTGATATAGGCGTCTAGACAATTGCGCACCACTCCCGGTTGCTCATAGATTTCCTTGAGCATGAAGTGCCGGAAGCCCTGCTTATCGGTGACGATCGCACTCCCGCTGAGAATGTGGGGTTGTTTGCGCAGCCGATCGCCCTGAAAATTGCAAATCTCTACCCCCAAGGGCGTTAGGATTGCCATCTCCCGGTTCTCCAGGGTGACGATGGCGTGGGTGTGGGGCAAAATCGCGGGAATATCTGAAGCACAGAGGAATTCTCCCTGCCCAAAGCCGATCACCAAGGGAGCAGAATCCTGCCGTGCCAGCACGATTTCATCGGGATAGTCTACGCAGATCAGCACGATCGCAAAGGAACCTGTGAGCCGAGATAGCGATCGCCGTACTGCTTCCCCAAGGGTGAGACATAGCGATCGCTTTCACCGTCTGCTTTAAGGCGATCGAGACACTGGGCAACCAGATTGGGGATCACCTCGGTGTCGGTTTCGGTGACAAACTCGTAGCCCGCCTGCTTCAGTTCTTCCCGCAGTTCCCGGTAGTTTTCAATAATGCCGTTTTGCACCACCGCCACCCGGCGCGTCATATCGAGATGGGGGTGGGCGTTGTGTTCTTCGGGTTTGCCGTGGGTTGCCCAGCGAGTGTGACCAATGCCGATTTGCGCCGGATTTTCCAACCCCACCAGCTTGTCTTGCAGGTTTTGCAACT
>JAAUSV010000390.1 GCA_012032525.1 Leptolyngbyaceae cyanobacterium SL_7_1 | reverse complement strand
TGTATGCATCCGTTTGGATCCGTGATGGACGCATGGAGAAATTCTACTGGGAACCCAGCATGCCGATCGCGTGGGCATCGTCAATGGCATGTTTGAGATCGATGGGGTGAATACAAACGATCTAGAGCAATTGGTGAATGCCTTTCCGCAGCAGGCGATCGACTTCTTTGGTGCCCTGCGATCGCGCTTGTATGACGAGCAGGTTTTACAACTGATTCAAACGGTGGGAGTAGACAAGATATCGCAGCGGGTGATGAACTCCACCGATGCCCCACCCGAATTTCGCAAGCCTGATTTTAGCCTGTCCCATTTGTTAGAGATGGCTAATCAGATCGTGCGGGAACAAGACCACATCCGGGATATGCAACTGGTGCAGGAATACAACGTGGGGCAACAGGCGTTGCGTCGATCGGAATCTCAATCTTCTGGAGAGGCTAGGCGAGAATCCGGGCGCGTTCGTCGAACAGAGAGCGCCACTGGGATAGAGACTACTGGAGTCGAGGAGAATGGCGATCGCCCCACTCCCCCTCCGACTCCCTCGCCCACCAAGGCTGAAACGATCGCTTCCCCCACTCCTCCCTCCAACGGACATCGCATCAGTAACCCAGATGCGGTGAATGAATTGCAGACCTTGCTCAATCAAGGCAATCGCGTCGGGATTGAATACGTCAATCCTCGTCGGTTTAGAACCAATTCCTGGAACAACTACGCGACGGTGCAGGGAAATGGCAGTGAGGCGATCGCCACCCTCGAAGCCTGCTTACAAGAACACAGCCATGATTTCGTTCGGTTGGTTGCCATCACGCCCGATCGGCGGCGGGGAGTGGAAACGATTATTCAGCGTCCCTGATAAGAAGATGAGGGGCTTGGATAATCCCTTACAACATCCAAATCCCTATGGTAAAATTTTAGATCGTATTTGTAGGACAAAAAAACATCATGGCACTCATCCAGGAGCGCAAGCACGAAATCATTTCTGAATACCAAGTCCACGAGACTGACACCGGATCAGCCGACGTGCAGGTGGCAATGCTCACCGAGCGGATCAACCGCCTCAGCAGTCACCTACGGGAAAACAAAAAAGACCATGCCTCTCGTCGCGGCTTGCTCAAGATGATCGGACAGCGCAAGCGTTTGCTGGCATACATCCTCAAGCAAGATCAAGCTCGCTACCGTGCTCTGATTACCCGTCTAGGCATTCGGGGTTAAGGTATGTCTCCCAACGCCGACTCAGACAAGCAATCCTCCCGATCGCCGCTCCCATTTGAACCCAGCAAGCGGCGCAACCCTGCTTCGGACTCCGCTCCAAAAAGTGCCGCCAAAGCAACTCCAGCGGTTGCCAAATCCACCTCACCCAAAAAACAGCGGTTTCCAAGTCTGTCTCGACTCAGAGCGCTCCACCGGAAGCACCCGCCACCCTAGATCAGTCGCGCATCCCAGAGATCGTTAGCCGTCGAATGCTGCGGCGGATGGCTTTGCTGTGCGGTGTTCCTAGCTTTTTGGGTATGTTCACGTTTTTGATCAGCTATTTTCTTGTCACCCAAGACATTGTGGCGCTTCCCACCTACGTGGTGGTGTTGGTCAGTCTCGGCTTCTTGGGATTGGGAGTGGTGGGGTTAAGCTACGGCGTGTTGTCGGCGTCGTGGGATGAGGAGATTACCGGAAGTTGGCTCGGTTGGTCTGAGTTCACCACCAATCTAGGACGAATGACAGGTGCGTGGCGATCGGACAAATCATCCAACTAGTTAAACCTAACGGAGTTACCGGGGCAGTGCCATGATTGTAGTGTTAAAGGCTGGAACTCCATCGGAAGAAGTCGATCGCCTCAGTGGTGAGTTTGACGGTTGGGGACTGACGCCCGAAAAGATTACGGGCAAGCATAAGACTGTGATTGGATTGGTGGGAGACACGGTTGATCTCGATGCCTTACAAATTCAAGAACTGAGTCCCTGGATCGAACAAGTCCTACGGGTCGAGAAACCCTTCAAACGCGCCAGCCGAGAATATCGTAATGGGGAAGCGAGTGACGTACTAGTTTCTACTCCGGAGGGTGCGGTGACTTTTAGCCAATCGGCTCCAGTGGTCGTGGTGGCAGGTCCCTGCTCCGTGAAACGAGCCATGATTGTGGAAACCGCCCTGCGAGTCAAGGCAGCAGGAGCAAAATTCCTCCGAGGTGGAGCCTACAAGCCTCGCACCTCTCCCTACGCGTTTCAAGGACACGGCGAGAGTGCCTTGGAACTGTTGGCAGCGGCGCGGGCAGCCAGTGGCTTGGGGATCATCACCGAAGTAATGGATGCGGTGGATTTGGAAAAGATTGCTGAAGTGGCTGATGTAGTGCAGGTCGGGGCGCGTAATATGCAAAACTTCTCCCTGCTCAAGCGAGTGGGAGCACAGGAAAAGCCTGTTCTGCTAAAGCGGGGCATGTCTGCCACGATCGAGGAATGGCTAATGGCAGCGGAATACGTCCTTGCGGCTGGCAATCCCAACGTAATTCTCTGTGAGCGGGGAATTCGTACCTTCGATCGCCAATACGCCCGCAACACCTTGGATCTATCTGTGATCCCGGTGCTGCGATCGCTCACCCACCTGCCGATCATGATCGATCCCAGCCACGGCACGGGCAGAGCCGAGTATGTTCCCTCGATGGCACTAGCGGCGATCGCCGCTGGCACCGATTCCCTAATGATTGAAGTTCACCCCAATCCTGCTAAAGCCCTGTCGGATGGTCCACAATCCCTGACACCCGATCGCTTCGATCGCCTGATGCAGGAACTGGGTGTAATTGGCAAAGCCGTAGGACGGTGGGAACCCAGCCCTGCATTGGTTTAATCTTAGGCAAAGGTATAGCAATTCGCTCAAAGCTAATCACTAATTGCCAATCGCTAATCGCTTATAATTTGAACCTACGTTGTGTTAGGTTGCGTCCCCTTATGAAACACACCCTCTCGGTTTTGGTGGAAGATGAGGCGGGAGTCCTCACCCGAATTGCCGGCTTATTTGCCCGTCGTGGGTTCAATATTGAAAGCTTAGCGGTGGGACCTGCTGAGCAAGTTGGAATTTCTCGGATCATAATGGTTGTGCCGGGGGACGATCGCGCCATTGAGCAAGTCACTAAACAACTCTATAAGCTGATTAACGTGATCAAAGTCCTCGACATCACCGAGGTTCCCTGCGTAGAGCGGGAGTTGATGTTGCTCAAGGTCAATGCCACCAGTTCCAACCGCTCCGAAATTGTGGAATTGGCGCAGATCTTTCGGGCACGGGTCGTAGATGTGGCAGAGGAATCGTTGACCCTAGAAGTGGTCGGCGATCCGGGTAAAATGGTGGCGATCGTCCAGGTCCTCAATCGCTTCGGTATTCGTGAGATTGCTCGTACAGGCAAAATCGCCCTATCGAGAGAGTCAGGCGTGAATACGGAATATCTCAAGTCGTTGGAAGTGAAAGTGTGAGGAGAGGCTGTTGGCTGTTAGCGATCAGCAATCAGCTACTAACTCCCGACTGCTCACTCATCCTTCCGCCTTCATCCTTTCTTCTCCCGATTCCAAAATCTTTCCGTAGCTAACCCCACTCTCCGGAAGAGTCCGATATTTTAGGGTAGAAGTAGAGTGGTTTACGCAGAGAGATCGGATTATGCTTACGCAAATTGTGCGTCCGATGGTGCGCACCCAAATTCGGTTACTGGCAAATAGTCAGGCAACGCGATCGACCTTGGTAAACACGATCGCGCAGTGGCTCAGTTTCCTGGGAGTGCATGCGCAAGTCACCCAGCTAAATGCCACGTCGAACTGCATTCAACTATCTCTGAGTGTGGGCAAACCCGAATCCTGCGATCTTCAGGATTGGGAACAGATTTTGCACAATTTAGGGCATTCCCAATCCAGCGGGGTTGCACAATCGTCGATCGCGACGATGCCACCCCAACAACAGGGCAAACTGCAACGTCTGCTGGCATACGTCATTCAAGCGGGCAGCTCAAATGCCTTAGAGCAATGGCATTTGTTTCATCCCGAACTAGAAGCAATGGGATTTGATGACGAGATGCTGATGGGTATCAAAGCCGCCTTGAAGATTCCACAATCGCTGGACCTGTTGATGGAGGGGTTGGATGCAGATTTAGCGGCGATCGCCTACCGAAAGCGGTGAGTCTTGCCATGCTCGATCGACAGGTGAATGCGTCGGAGGATCGAGCATTGTCAGCCCTGTTGGAGGCGATGAAGCAGTCGGTGTTGTAGGAAGCGAATAGCTTCAATCGTCGATCGCCCCCAACGCTTTCAACGCCTGCTGTTGAGCCGTGGTTAACCCAGTTGTGCCAGTAATCGTCATGCCTTCGTAGGGGCGATCGGCTCTTAAGGTATCCAAGCATTCGCCCGTTTCTACGTCCCAAATTTTGATAGTTTCGTCTCGGCTGCCGCTGATCAGGAGTTGCCCGTCAGAGGTGAGGGCGATCGATTCGACAATGTTGCTGTGTCCTCGTAGCACTTTGAGACATTCTCCTGTGGTGACTGACCAGTAGGCGATCGTGTGGTTGTCGCTGGCAGTGATTAGGGTTTGACCATCGGCGGTAAAGAGAACGGTAGTGAGCCAACCTGTGTCACCTTCGATCGTTTTTAGAGGCTCT
>JAAUSV010000389.1 GCA_012032525.1 Leptolyngbyaceae cyanobacterium SL_7_1 | reverse complement strand
CAAGTCGAGTTTGACGAGCACCTCTGGAGGTGTGGAACTGGGGGGCTACTACAACACCGAATGCCCAAGGTGGATCTGGTGGTGCGAGAGCGCAGCTTTGACGACCAACTGCCACCCCCTCTGCCAATGGCGTGGCGATCGCAACTTGGTGCGGCTATTCTTGCTCACCGAAGATATCCAATACCTCGATCGGGCAGAACAAGCCCTGGAAGCTTTTAGCGGTGTGATGAATCGGGCTGCCCAATCCTGCCCCACCCTATTCGTTGCCCTCGACTGGTTCCGCAATCAAACCCTAGTGCGCACCGCTGCCGATGCCATCCCCGGATTAATGGCACAATATGTTCCCGTTGTCAGCTTCCGCGCGGATACCCACTTGCCGCCGGAGTCGATCGGGTTGGTGTGTCAGGGGGTCAGTTGCAAGGAACCCGCTCGAACGTTGGGGCAGATGCAAACGCAGTTGGAGCGGAGTGTGAGGCGATCGAGTTAGTAAGGTTCAATAATTAAAATTACCCACTGCCGCTCTAGCCGCATCCGTTTGCAGCCAGTCTCGCCCCAGTTGAATCGTAATATCCGACTCCAGTGCCCCCGTACTTTCCACCCGAACTTCCCCAACACCCAAGGCTTGTTGCAAGGCATTAGCACTTTCCACATCACCGCGTTGAACAATAATCCGCGTTACCGCCAAGGGTTCCGCCCAATCACGATCGCCATACACATTCCCATATCCCGCCTCCTCCAGCACCGCTTGCATACTGTCAATGGCGCTGGGTTCGCCTGTGCTGTCTTGCAGCGCGATGTAAAGCTGCGTGCGATCGCCCGCCTCACTCGCCTCGGCTTCCGAGGACTCATCCTCCGCCCATTCCGCTGACGATTCACTGGAACTATCTAGAGTTGCCATGTCCTCCTCGGAGAACTCTACCCGACCGCCGCCAAAGTATTGATCGACCATTGCGGTGATCCGGCGATCGCTTGGCAACCAATAACTCAAGGCATAATCACTGGGATGGCTAAATTCCCCCGGTAGCATCAGCATTTGCATGTCAGAGCGATCGCGTTGAGCTGTAAACCCAGATAACGCCACCAACTCCTCCACACTGAGATTGGTGTCGATATTCTCCTGAATCACCGAGAGAATTTGGGGCAAGCGGGTGAGGGTGGCGGGGTTGAGGGTCTGCTCTAGGAGCGATCGCATGAAAGTCTGTTGGCGTTGCACCCGTCCGATGTCACCCCTTTGATCGTGGCGAAAACGCAGGAATTGCAGAGATTGGGCACCGTTTAACCGCTGCTCCCCCTGTTTTAGATCGATGTAGAGGTGTTGGGCATCATCGTTGTATTTCGATGTCTTGAGGAACGTTAGACCTGCAACCACCGCCCAACGCATCTACCAACTTTTCCACCCCTTGGACATTAATACGCACGTAGCGATCGATCGTAATCCCATCCAACAGATCGCTCACCGCCGTTGCGGAAAGGGCAGGACCCCCGTAGGCATTGGCACCGTTTAGCTTGGTCAACCCCATGCCCTCGACCTCGGTGCGGGTGTCTCGCGGAATCGACAGCACCACGACTTGTCCGGTGGCTGGATCAAACCGGAGTACCAGCATGGTGTCTGACAGTCCATCTAGGGAATTGACCAGCGCATCGTAACCCAAATCAGCAACTTCCTCTGGAGGACGGCTGAGATCGGAGGCAAGGACTTTCACCCCCAACACCAGAACCGTGACAGGACGAGTTAGTTGGGGAAGCTGAAAGTTGGTGTCGGTGGAGATGTCTGTTTGTCCAAAAACCTGAGCTTCCTCCGCCGAAAGCCGACTTTGTAACAGCGGCGTACTGGCGATCGACACAGCCAACAATGCCCCTGCCGAAGCGCGATCGCAGCAACCGCCGACAACCCCAAGGTCGTCCAGATCCAACGCTTGTTAGTAGGAGTTGGTTTTTTAGATTGAGCAGAGGAGTAAACGTAACGAACAACTGGTTTTTGAGTGGACACCAAACTTCCTCAACACAGCAAACAAAACGAGAGCCAAACAATCAGGGATGAATTGCAATTCTTATGCAATTCTTAGCAGTTAACCACTAACTGACAAAGTTGGCACGGTTGCACAACTTTTTTAATGATTGTTTAGCAATTAGCAGTTAGCGCTTAGCTAGCAGCAGTGGGCTAAGAAATATTCAGCATGGTAGCAGAGGATTGGCGATCGCACTCGAAATTTTCACAGATTAACGGGGACGACGGAATGATTTACGTTTCGATCGACTACTCTGCAAAAAATTCAACGGCTGGCGTTGCCACAGTCGCACCATCAGCGCCAAGCTGGCAACGAAATAGCCTGACGTTAACACGCTACTCATGATCAGGAACGATAGCGGAGAGCTGTCCGACTGGGCAGTTGCCGCCAGTAGATACCCAGCCGACCAAACGAATGCCAGGATCAACGCAGCTCGACTGGTCGATCGCTGTTCCCGCGTCCCCGTTTGCCGATACAGCGTCCACAGTGCGGGCAACACGCCCAAAATGGGAATCAAATAGACAAAACTCTGAAGATGTTGCAAGTCTTGATTCTCTAATGGATCGGGAGGCATAGGAAGAAGGATAAATTTGGGCAGGAAGAAGATCCCCGGCTTTTCCAAAAAAGCCGGGGATCTGGGGTTAGACAAGAGTAGAAGGGAGATCGAACAAAACCGTGGTCATGTAACGATCTGCCCATTCCACCCCAAAAGCTTTTTCTAGCACTCGTCGGGTTTTGTCGTTTTGTTGTTGTTGGGTGCAGTAATAGTGTTGTCCTGCGAGGATTTCCTCTCGGCGCTCTGGAGTGGGGAGTGTGGCGATCGCCTGCTGACAGTGCACCTGCAAAAACTCTCCGACTTTCGTTAGGAATTGGGTTTCCTCCTCCGCTGTCCCCGGACGCACCAAGACGCAAAACTCTGAGAAAATATCGCCCCAGGCTGGCACGGTGCGAGTTTGGGCAAAATCGGCGGCGGGTAAGGCATGAAGCGCGGTCTGGTAGGAAGCGGGCAGGGTGCGATCGCCACTAATCGGCGATAGATCGGCGATCGCCATACTCACCTGCCCGCGTCCCCCCACCACATCGGCTCCAAACATGGGCAAGGCATACTCTGGTCGCGGAAACATGACGCAGTGCAAAATATCCAATCCAGCGCCAATTTTTGCCAATTCCAGGTGCAACTTGCGGAATTGGGGAGTTTGGTAGCAGCGATTTTCGATCGTCAACCGTTCCCCTTCCAATCGCCCTTCGATGTAGCCCAAATCTTCTGGCAAGTGGTAGGGCGAGAGTTCCAAGTGGGCTTGCCAGATGGATTCGATCTGATTGGCAAGTTGTTGGATCAAGGGATGGAGATCGGGGCGCAGTGAGGGCGTGGCAGAAGTCATGGATGGAGTCCGGTTAAAAAAACGTGAAAATTGTTAAAGGAAGCGGTATATAAATGGAGGTAGAATTCGATATTCTACATCAACGATTTTGTTGAATAGCCTATGCCGGGTCAAATCTTGGGCGATCGCTACGAAGTTGAGAAACAGTTGGGCAAACGATCGGGGCGATGGACACTGCTTGCCCGCGATCTGACAACCGACACCCCCGTTATCCTCAAACTGTTGTTTATGGACGAGGAGATGCATCAGGACGACCTGAAGCTGTTTACCCGCGAAGTGCAGACCTTGCAAACGCTTGACCACCCTAATACGCCCAACTACATTGGCTACTTCGAGATCGATTTGGCGCAAGAGGGCAAAGCCTTAGCGCTGATCCAAAGTTACATTGAGGGCTATTCCCTCGATCATTATCTCAAACTCGGACGGCTTCTGAGTCAACAGGAGGCGATTTGGATCGCGATCGCCGCCCTCAATATCCTCATCTATTTACACAGCCACGAACCCCCGATCATCCATCGCGACATCAAACCGGGCAATATCATGCTCTCGAAGCAACCGGGAGAAACGGGTCCACGGGTGAGTTTGGTGGATTTTGGTTCGGTCAAGAGCTTCACCGTTAGCGATGCCACCAGTTTTACCTTGGTGGGCACGGATGGGTTTATGCCGCCGGAGCAGATGGGCAGGCGGGCAGTGAGAGCGTCAGATCTATATGGCTTGGGCATGAGTTTAGTCACCGCCATGAGTGGCTTAGAACCTGCCCAGCTCCCCCACCGAGGCTTGAAGGTAGACCTTGAGCAAGTGGAATTTAATCCTCCTCTCAGTTCTAGTTTTATGGCGTGGTTGAAGCAGATGATTGAACCGGATCTCGATCGGCGGTTTTCGTCGGCGCAGGAAGCGTTGCAGGCGTTGAAGCAGGTGAGTTAGAAAGCCAAGGAGCAAATCGGCTTTATGGCAACCCTGACCTCCGACATTTGGCAATTCCACCCAGAGGAGTATCTCGCGATTCGGGCGGACTGGGTAGACGCCCAACCCCAAAGCCACCAAAGCGTTGTTGAAGGCGATTATGGAAGCGCAACAGTGGTGTGATGACCCAGCCAACCGGGCGGAGTTGACTTGGGCGTGAATCATCTGTAAATCAGAACCGTTGCAGGGACATGGCAATGCCCATGAGTGTCAACTTAAGGTGAGAACCTGCTACTACACCACCTTTCCTGCTACCGCCCTCATCCCCTAACCCCTTCTCCC
>JAAUSV010000388.1 GCA_012032525.1 Leptolyngbyaceae cyanobacterium SL_7_1 | reverse complement strand
CCACTAAACACATCCATCACCTGACAGTAGATGGCATTTAGCACCAATGCTGTCTCACCCTGACCCATTCCCGGATTCATCCGGTAGATACGGGCGGGCTTGCGACGGGTCGTACCCACGCCTACTTCAACCGATTGTCCATCGCCATTGCTAAACGATCGACCCAGTTCGATAAACAGCGGCTTGGTCGGATCGAGCTTGCGAGCCTGGACAGCTTGCTCCGCCATTGCCAAGCCCATCAAGGGCAGCTTGGTGACATCCATGCGCGACTTCACGGGTTCAAAGCTGGGGACTTCCAGTTTCTTATCCTGCTTCGTCAGCTTGTTATACAAGCGTTGCGAGTTGGGGAAGTTTGCCGCAGGTAAGGTGAGGAAGCGGTTGTAGGGAACCACATCTTCGCCAAAGGCTTGGGCATATTCAGCGCTGTTGACCATCGCATTGATGAAGCCCTTCAACCCTTGAGTGGCTAGCAAGCGGTTGTAGGTGCGAATCTCGGCTTGATCAAGCGGTGCCCGTCCTAAGAAGTGCTTCGTACCCAGCTCAATCACCTTAGTGTTGGGGTAGGGCGTGTAGAACTCTTTGATATAGAGGCTGGAAGTGCCCACTGCCTCGATGAATTCCTTGAGGTTAATCTCACCATTGCCCAGTTTGCTCTCCAATGCAGAGAACTCATTTTTGACAATGTAGGGGGCGATGTCTCGCTCAAAGATTTGACGGTAGGCAGCGCCAATCACGGTACTTAATTCCGTCTTGCTGGTGGTGTTGGTCAGCTTAAAGACCTTGGTTTGCTCCCGCTTCTTAGACACCCCTTGGTTGACGCGGAACTGGACATCGGGTTCAGTGCGATTATTACTCACCGCACCTAGTTCAACGAATTTAGGCGTTTCTTCCTTGTCTACCCGCAGTCCCTTATCGTTGATGCTGCCAATGCGATTGCTGCGTAGCGACAAGCCCGCCGGGGTGAGATAGCGCTCGTAGGGAACCGTATCTTCGCCAAAGGTTTCGTTATACTCCAGCGTGTCCAGGATGGCATCGACTAGGCGTAGAAGCCTTTCTTAGAACACAAATCGAAGTACTGGTTCATCTCCTGGCGTCCGTAGGTGGGACGACCCAATAGGCGGCGGTGAATGTATTCGATCGACTTTGTTACATACAGCGAAGTCCAATACATCTTGCGGAACAAGTCGGACTTCGCCAACATCCGCACAAACTCACGAACGGTAATTTCTCCGTTCTCCAGTTTGATCTCCGCCACCTTCAGCCGTTGCCCTTCATACAACGCCCGTCCAAACACTTGCACATAGGCGGCTCGAATCACCGCTTGGGTAGAACTTTCCGAGAACTTGACGCTGATACCTTGGGTGCCTGTGCCGCGCTTGGCAAACGTGCCCGTGTAGCTGGGAAGCTGGTCGAGCTTGAATACCTTGGGTCCGAGGGAACCGGGGGCAACTCCACGGGCAGCGGGATTGCTCAACTGGTTGTTGATGCCGGGACCGCGGTTGATCAAAATTCGGCGTGTGTCTTTGCCAAAGGGAGCGGGGCTAGCACTGGGGTTACGAGTCTGTTTGGGGAAAATTGCCCCGAATTGGATCTCCAACGGATCATTGCCAGACCCGTAGGGATGTTGGTCGGGCAGGGGTTGCTCGTACTTGGCAAAGGTGGTGAGGAATTGCGGCACCTTGCGGAACGGCGCACTGTATTTGAATAGATCCTGCTGCGGTCCCCAGTTGCGGCATTCCTGCGCTTCTTGACCTAAACCTCGCAGATAGGGAACGGTTTCTTCCCCAAAATAATCGGAGTATTCCTTGGAATCTACCAGCGTATCGATCAGAGCTGGCAAGCCACCCTTGGAGACGATCGAGAAGTACTTCTGCACCTCTTCACGGGAACTGGGACCGCGACCCAACACGTGGCGGAATGCCAGTTCCAACGCCCGACTATTAATATACGGCTCAAAGAAGTTCTTACGATAGAGCGGCGACTTGGCGAGGCGACGAACAAATTCCTTCATGGAAATTTCGCCGTTTTTCACCTTCGATTCCAGATCGGAAATGCTCAAGGAATAGGCGCGGGTAATGTCGCGTTCAAATACCTGACGGTAGGCAGCTTTGACCACCTCGTTCTTCTCGGCGGAAGACAACCCTGGCTTCATCGCATATTTGGGGCGTCGCTCTGCCGCGTTGAAGTAGATCTGGGGCAATTGCAAGCCCTGCAAATCTCCCGACGGACGTTGACGCAGTTTGTTGGATGGGGTGGGTGCTTTGAACTCATTGATTAAGACTTCAAAGTATTGCGCCACAATCGTGGCTGCCTCTTCATCCCGCCGGAAGTAGCCCAGCGCCGCTGCCCGCATTTCCTGAAGGGCAACGATCGTGGCTTCTCCAGAACAGGCGTTTTCAATAATTTCCCGTAAGCCCCGGGTATTCACCGCAATGATATTGGGATCACCCGCAACGATCGCATAGGTGACGTAGCGCAGGAACCAGCTCAAGTCCCGCAGAGACTTTTGCATGTTGCTAGGACCATAGCGTGCCACGTTGATCGGGCGAAACCCAGGAGGGGTCGGACCACCACCAGTAGCACTAAATAGCGATCGAATTCCTTCAAAAAAGCCACCGCCACCGGATACATACGTAGCCGTGCCCAGCTTCATGGACTCTTTGACATCTAGTTCCACGCCCCCAACCGTTAGTTGAACGGGGACTTCTTCCTTGGGCTTTTCTAGAAACGCCATTGGAGACCCACCCACAAAAATGCGGTTGGCAGCCCGAGACACAATCAACTCAGCACTCTGAGTCAGAATATTGGCGATTTCTAACCGTCTCAGCCCAGAGCTGAAGTAGTCAGACAGTTCACTTAACTCCCCTCGTCCAAGAAACCGATCCTGCTGCTCTGCCTGGGAAATCGTGGAGACGGGTAGGGTTTGGTATAGCTGGGGGCGTGCAACAGAGCTTCCACCACTTGCCTTAACACTCATTGGATTTCAAAAGCTCCCTAATATAATCGATTGCTTCAGTGATTGCGTTGGCTATGCCCCAGATTGCCATCCAGTCATACCTCGTAGCCTAGCCCTTAGTTGAACTAGCCTGACTCGACGGATTGATGCAGAACGGCAGTCTAGGTTGACTTACTAACTCTTAGATTAGAACGTTTGAGGTTTTGATACTGTTTTATTAAGAAGCATGTAGTAAACCTCACGCGAAACCATGGAGAAGATCATAAAGGACGGGAGCCAGCAAGCTGAGAGAAAGTATAAGTTTTGTTACTTTAGGGGTGGTGCAATTCAGCTCACCGCTGCACGGCGGATTTGGGTCACATCCATCCCAACCTTCAAACCCTCACCTTCAATGCCTCCCTCCTTAGCCCAAGACTGCATCATTCAACCCGTCCACAACTAATCTAATTTAGCTTTTATATTAAGCAGACTTATCAATTAATTATCTGTATCGGATTAAGGTCTACTAGCCCATTTAAACACCCCAAATTTGTCTTTTATAAAGCCCTTGCCCTGCCAAACAAATGGTGATAAATCAGCTCTCAGCCCAATCAGGTCAAACCCTGATCAGTCAATTTAAATGGTTGGCTTAAATGGTCGGCTGTATCTCTACTGACTTCATCCTCTGCTGGCAGATATAGGGATAAGTAATCAGGATCAAAATCCAAGTTTACATTCTTAATCTCAGTGGTTGAAGGCGCAATTTGCGGTTGCAGGTTCAAGGTTTTCCCGTAGTATCTAGAGATAGACCAGACTGAGTGCAATTTCCTATTACTTCACCCTAGGATTGGCATCAGTTTAGTTTATATTGCCGTTCTAAGTTATTGAGAGGATCGCTACATGGCAACTTTTAAAGTCACGTTGATTAACGAGGCTGAAGGGCTGAATACTACGATCGAGGTTCCCTCCGACGAGTACATTCTCGACGCTGCTGAAGAGCAGGGGCTTGATCTTCCCTACTCCTGCCGTGCAGGGGCATGCTCCACCTGTGCAGGTAAACTGACCGCTGGAGAGGTTGATCAATCCGATCAGTCTTTCCTTGATGACGATCAGATCGAAGCAGGCTATGTCCTCACCTGTGTGGCATATCCCAAATCGGACTGCACCATTCTGACTCACCAGGAAGAAGAATTGTACTAAAGCGTAGTTGAAAGCAGAGAGCCACCCGTGCACTCTGCTAATTTTGAGCTGATTACTCTAGTCAAACTAGTATCCCTGAAGTTTTCTAGGAGCCAGACACAGTGGGTTCCTAGAAAACAATTTAGTCTCTACTCACTCTCTTCTGAATTTTGCTCCTGATCCAGTGGACGCCAGAAGATAATGCTGCCGTTTAGTGGTTGTAGTTGAGTCCCAGGAAAATAGAAAGCGAGGATGCGATCGTCCGTCCAACCTAATTCCCCCAAGTGATAGGCACCCGTCTGGCTCATCCCGACACCGTGCCCAAAGCCGCCGCCGACAAAGCGATAGCCCTTTAGCACTTGAGTTGGAGTCGGGGTGGGGATAGGGGTGGGAGTCGTGGCTTCAGCCACTAGCGCCGTTGGGCTAGCGGCTGTGGCAGTAGGAACAGGAGTGACGGTCTCATAGATCGGTTCTAGATAAAACAAGGTGCTTTTGGGAGGGATGAGCGCTCTTAGAACCTCATCTTTT
>JAAUSV010000387.1 GCA_012032525.1 Leptolyngbyaceae cyanobacterium SL_7_1 | reverse complement strand
TCGCCTTCACCCTGGGGACGCGATTGGGAAGGCAGGACTGAGGGTGAGCTCGCCGTTCCGAGTTGGTCATCGTGCCGGTTTTTCGCTCCATTGGGTGGCGGGGAGTAGCAGGTGGGCGTAGGCGGTGGTTTCGGTGGGGTGGTATGCCTCCTGGTAGACGGTGAAGGGCGATCGCCGCAGTGCCGCCTTCGTTCGCTCCAGATCGGGCAGGCTTACTACTGGATTGGTTGCTGCAACCCATAGCAGCCCAACCGCATCGGTTTCGAGTCCTGTGATCATCTCGGATACGGTGCGTCCCGGTTGGGCGCTGATCTGTCCGGGTGGAAGTTGCCACGCCTGTTCTACCTCCGCTCGGTGCTGGGGATTGGCAACCGATCGATATCCTGGCAGCAAGTGGGACAGTCCCCCCGCCTCCCGCCCACCCATCGCATTCGGTTGCCCCGTGAGGGAAAAGGGTCCGGCTCCTGGTTTGCCGATCTGTCCGGTCAGCAGGTGCAAATTAATTAATGTTCTTGCTTTCGCCGTACCTTCACTGGACTGGTTAATCCCCATCGACCACATCGACAGGACGGAGTTTGCCTCGCTCCAGTAGCGGGCTGCCAGTTCCACATCTGCCTGGGAGATCTGGCAACGATGCGCCACTACGTCTGGAGAATAGGTTTGTACCAATCCGGCATAGTCAGCAAAGCCCGTGGTGTGCTGTTCGATGAAATGGCGATCGAGCACTCCCCACTGCAACAACAAATGGGCAATCCCATTCAGCAAATCAATATCGGTTCCCGGCTGAATCGCCAAGTGCAGATCGGCAACCTCTGCGGTGGGTGTGGTGCGCGGATCAACTACGATCAGTTTGACAGTGGGGAAGGCTTTGTGGTGCTTGCGCAATCGGTTGAAAACGATCGGGTGACACTCCGCCGTATTCGTACCAATCAGAAAAGCGCAATCGGTGAGTTCTAAGTCGTCGTAGCAGCAGGGCGGACCGTCGGCACCAAAACTTTGCACATAGGCAGCGACGGCGGAGGACATGCACAGGCGGGAATTGGCATCAAAATTATTTGTGCCCAGACAGCCCTTAAATAATTTCTGCGCCAGGTAGTAATCTTCGGTGACAAACTGCCCGGAACCATACATACACAGGGCATCGGCTCCCTGGGTTTGCACCACGGTTTGGATGCGATCGACCAATCGATTCAACGCTTCGTCCCAACTGATGCGGGTGAAGGCATCCTCTAACGACGATCGCCACATCGGATAGAGCAACCGATCTTTGTTGATCGATTCGGCAATGGTGGCTCCTTTGACACAAACCATACCGTGGCTAGAGGGGTGGGTGCGATCGCCCCGGACTTTCCAGCTATTGCCGTCGTTAGATTTACCAGCCGCAACAGCGGACACTTCCAAGCCGCAGCCGACACCGCAGTAGGGGCATTGGGTTTTAGTGGATTCGGACATGGATAGGGTTCCTTAGGCGATCGGCTGGTGTTGGTAGCGATTAGCGGATGTTTGAGAAGTAAGGGTTGCTACCCGAACCGCCCCCTAAATCCCCCAATTTTGGGGGACTTTGAATCTGAAAGTTGGCTCGGAAGTCCCCCAAAATTGGGGGGTTGGGGGGCGAATGTAAGACGCAAGATATTCAGACACCCAACCCTGCCTCAATCCACATCGTCATGGGCGAAGCGGCGGTAGAGAAAGTCCAGCGCATGGTTGCGCAATTCGTAGTAGAGCGGGTCTTCCATGACGCGGCTGCGGTTGCGGGGGCGGGGGAAGGGGATTTCCAGGATTTCGCCGACCTTAGCAGCGGGACCGTTGGTCATCATGACGATGCGATCGCTCAGCAACAGCGCCTCGTCGATGTCGTGGGTGATCATCAGCACGGTAACTTGATGCTCTGTCCAGATTTTCAGCAACTCTTCCTGCAACTCTTCGCGGGTGATCGGGTCGAGGGCACCAAAGGGTTCGTCGAGCAACAACACTTTGGGACGCAGGGCGAGGGCACGGGCGATCGAGACGCGCTGTTTCATCCCCCCGGAGAGGGCGGCGGGTTTTTTGTTTGGCGGCTTCCGTCAAGCCCACCATTGCCAGGTGTTCACGGGCGATCGCTTCTTTTTCGGCTTTGGGTTTGCCCGGAAACACCGAGTTGATCCCCAGGTAGATATTTTCAAATGCCGTCAGCCAGGGCAACAGGGAGTAGTTTTGGAACACCACCATCCGATCGGGTCCCGGCTTGGTAATTTGCTGGGATTCTAAGCGGACTTCGCCAGTGGTGGGCTTGCGAAACCCCGACACCATATCCATCAGCGTCGATTTGCCACAACCGGAGTGCCCAATCAAGCTGACAAATTCGCCCTCACGCAGGGTGAGACTGATCCCATCCAACACGGTATAGCCTCCGGTGGGGGTGGGATAGGTTTTGGTAATGTCTTCGAGCACCAGGAACGGCTCAGAATTGGCAAGGGCAGTCATGCGGCGATCGGTGGAATTGAGGGTTTGCATAGGAGGGAGGGTGTGAGTGGGTAATTGAGAATGGGTTAGCGATTTGCTGTTCGCTAATCGCTAATTGCTTACAACCAGTTCCGCTGCATCTAAATCGATCTCTCGAATTTCGATCTCGCGTTTGATGTCGAGGCGATGCAAATAACCGATCGGATCATCGGGATTAAAAATCACTCCATCAAACAATTGCAGATTGCCCCGGTTTGGTTCTGTGTCGGGTAATCCCAAGTCGCGGGCGGCGGCTCCAAAGACATCGGCACGGCGCACCCGTTCTAGCACTGCCACCCAGTTGCGCGGGAAGGGCGTGATCCCCCAGCGGGCGAGCTGGCTCATGATCCACAGCCCCTCGGTTTGAGTAGGGCAATTGGATTGATCCACAAAGAATTGGTTGAAGCGCAGAATGGTTTCCGGCTCCGCCTCCATGCCGCGATCGTAGGCAGTCACCAATCCCGGTGTTAGATACTCCAACTCTGCCCCCACGTAGTCGGGGGAACTGAGCAATTCGGCAATTTCCTGGCGATTGCGGCGATCGTCGCAGTATTCACACGCCTCGATCAGGGCTTTTGCCAGCGCAATGTGGGTTTGGGGATATTGGGCTGCCCAGTCTTCCCGCACGCCCAGCACCTTTTCGGGGTGTCCCGCCCAGATCTCCTGGTCGTGGGCAAAAGCAACCCCCAGTCCTTCGCGGATGGCGTGGGAGTTCCAGGGTTCGCCGACACAGTAGCCGTCGATGTTGCCCGCCTTCAGGGTCGCCACCATTTGGGGTGGGGGAATCACCGCAAGGCTGACATCTTGATCGGGGTCAATGCCACCGGAGGCTAGCCAGTAGCGCAACATCAGGTTGTGCATTGAGGCAGGGTAGACCGTTGCCAGGGTGTGGACGCGATCGGCGGTGCGATCGATTTCCTGCTTCAACTGTTCCAGGTTACGAACCCCGCTTCATAGAGCCTGCGGCTGAGGGTAAAGACATTGCCATTGCGGCTCAATACCAACCCCGTCACCACGGGCACGGGCGGTCGCCTAAACATCCCCAAGCTCATGGCATAGGGCATGGCAGCCAACATCGCCGCCGCATCCAACCGCTTCGTTGCCACCCCTTCGGCGATCGCCTTCCAGCTCGGCTCCCGCGACAGGGTGACATCCTCCAAGCCATATTTCTGGAACAGTCCCTTTTCCTTGGCAATCACCAGCGGAGCGCAATCGGTCAGGGGGACAAAGCCAATCTCCAGGTTGACTTTCTCTAGACCGTTGCGGGCGATCGCCATTGTCTGGGCAGGCTTGCGTTGCTTGGCTTTCTTCTGCTGATTGAGGAAGTAAACCACCTCTGCCCGCAGGCTGTAGTAGTTGGGATGGTTGATCACCGTCATGCGATCGCGGGGACGACTGAAGGGAACCTCCAAAATTTGCCCAATGTGCGCCTCTGGTCCATTGGTCAACATGACAATTCGATCGGACAGCAACAAGGCTTCATCGACATCGTGGGTCACCATGATGCAGGTGAGGTGTTCTTCTTCAACGATTTGAATTAGCTGATCCTGCAAACTGCTGCGGGTGAGGGCATCCAATGCCCCAAAGGGTTCATCCAGCAGCAAGACCTTGGGACGGGTTGCCAGCGCCCGGGCGATCGACACCCGCTGCTTCATCCCCCCCGACAGTTGGGCAGGCTTCTTATCTGCCGCGTGGCGCAACTTCACCATGTCGATGTGGTGTTCCACGATTCCCCGGCGTTCGCCCTTGGGCAGGTGAGCCATCACCTTGTCTACGGCAAGGGCAATGTTTTCGCGCACCGTCAACCAGGGTAAGAGCGAGTAGTTTTGGAACACCACCATGCGATCGGGACCGGGCTTGGTGACTTGCCGTCCCTCTAGCACCACGCCTCCGACAGAGGGCTTGGTCAGTCCTGCCACCACGTTGAGCAGGGTGGATTTACCACAGCCTGAATGTCCTAGAAGGGTAACAAATTCGCCCTTTTGAATGTCTAAATTGATGTTCTTCAGCGCAATATACTGTTGCCCGCCAGGGAGCGGAAACACTTGATCGACGTGATCGATTTCAACAAAGGCAGGCATAGGGGTAGGGGTAAAGGATGAGGGATGAAGGATGAGGGATGAAGGGGGGAACGTGGGTGATGTGGTTTGGAGCTTGGCGATCGAAGTTCGAGAACTTGGATGAT
>JAAUSV010000019.1 GCA_012032525.1 Leptolyngbyaceae cyanobacterium SL_7_1 | reverse complement strand
CCTACCAACTCGAACAGCAACCAAAAGCAACCTGTCCGCCGCCAGCGGTATATTGGGCGGGGGTTAGTATTAGATAAGCAAGTGATTCGCCGAGTATTGCGGAGAGAACTTGATGCAAGAATCTGTGATCTATCAGGAATTACGCGAAGAAGCTCGCGAGGAAGCATTTCAGCAAGTGCGGGAGGAAATGCGCCAAGCACTGCGCCAAGAAGCTCGCGAGGAAGCCCTTCAGCAAGTAAGCCAGGAAGTACAGCTCAAAGGAGAGAGGGCGCTCATTCTCCGCCTGTTGACTCGAAAAGTCGGCGAAGTCCCATCATCAACCAAAGCCCAAATCGAAACCCTCAACCTGGTACAACTAGAAGACTTGGGAGAGGCATTATTAAACTTTGCAACCCTGGCTGATTTAACCCAGTGGTTAGAGCAACTACCGCAGTAAGCGCCAGCGATCCCCTTCATGCACCTACGTCGCTTCGACGATATTCAAGAATTTTGGCAAACCGCTCAGGCATTCCTCCTGCAACACCAAGCGGAAAATAACGTATTGCTTGGGGTCTCCCATACGCTGTTGCACTCTCCAGAGCGTTATTCAGAGTTGCCTTATTGGGCGATCGCTCCCTCAACCACACCCCTATCGCGGTAGCCATCCAAACCCCTCCCTACAAATTGTTGCTATCAAAAGCCGCAGATTTAGCAGCGATGCAGTTGATTGCTGAAGCTGTACAGGATCAATCCCAACTGCCAGGGGTTTCTGGATTGGAGGCGGAAGTCGGGGCATTTTTGCAGACCTGGCAAGCCTTGAGCGGGCGTTCCTACCATCGCTCGATCGAGATGCGAATTCACCAACTCACCGCTGTCCAACCGATCGCCCCCACGAGCGGCTTTCTCAGATTGGCAACCACAGCCGATCGCCCTCTGCTAATCAAATGGAGCACTGCTTTCTCGGCTGAGCTTGAGGATGTGATTGTCACCGATGATGCGGAACGGGTAGTGGACGGTGGGTTAAAGCGACAAACCCTCTATGTTTGGGAAAATGGTGAACCTGTTTCTTTGGCGGCGGGGCGGCGATCGCTGCCAACGACGGCTCGGATTGGCTTTGTCTATACCCCACCCCAACAGCGGCGCAAAGGCTATGCCACCGCCTGTGTCGCCGCCGTCAGCCAGACAATGCTAGACCAGGGGTGTGAACGGTGCTTTCTGTTAACGGATGTGGCAAATCCTACGTCCAATCACGTCTACTACGAGATTGGCTATCGTCCTGTTTGCGATTGGCACGACTATCGGTTTGACTAAAAATGTTGAAATCCCTGATCTAGCGTCAGTAGGCGATCGGGTTGCTTTCCCAGAGAGTCGTGCAGAATGACATCGGGTTGCGCCCCGATCGCCCCCACAATTCGAGCCGCACTGCCTAGCCTTGCCTGCAATGCCACCGCCATCTCAGACGGCAAGCACAACACCAATTCAAAATCTTCACCCCCGTAGAGCGCCCATTCCAAGGCGTGCTCCTCTGATAGCCAGTGAGCAAAGGCAGCAGGAAAGGGAATGGCGGCGCGATCGAGGTGTGCTCCTACCCCACTGGCTCGACAGATTTGTAATATGGCATCGGCTAAGCCATCGCTGCTGTCCATCCCGGCGATCGCCCGCTCAATTGCCAACTCCGATCGCACCGTTTGAATCAGAGGAATCACATCTAATCGAGGATGGGGACGTTGGTGGGCACAAATTAGCTCGGCGCGTTCCTCAATAGACAAGCCCTGTCCTTGATCCGGGTGCAGCAACAATTCCAAGCCAGCGCGGGAGGCTCCGTGGATGCCTGTGACTAGAATGGCATCGCCGACTTGAGCCGTTGCGCGGCGGATGGCTTGATCGGGGTAAACCTTGCCCAGAGCAGCGATCGCCACCGTAAAAATCTCCGAGCGGCAAATGTCACCCCCCACAATGGGCGTGTCGAAAGGGCGCAGACAGTCACTCATCCCCTCATAGAGTTCCTCCACCCATGCCACGGGGACATGCCCAGGCAACCCCAGACAAACCGTGACGCCGATGGGAGTGGCTCCCATTGCCGCAAGGTCAGAGAGGTTGGCGGCGATCGATCGCCAGCCCACATCTGCCGGAGACGTGGTGCGCAGAGGATTGGCTAAACCCACGCTAAAGTGCACCCCATCCACCAGCATATCGGTGGTGACGACAAGGGCGCGATCGGCAACGCCCGGTAGCACTGCCGCATCATCCCCCACCAATTCAGCCGGACAAAATCGCTGGAGTCGAGCTAGCAAGCCTTGTTCTCCAATGTCCCGCAGGGTTAACTGATTCACAGATTAGGCTGCACGTTGAGGTTCCACCAGATTTTCTAGCCCACTGGTGACCTTGGCGGAGTCGATCGTGTCGCCCTGTTTCAGTTTCTCTAGAACCTCTTTGCCACGCACCACATAGCCAAAGACAGCATAGCGACCATCCAACAGATTCAGCCCGGCTGGGGTGAGTTCAGGCTCAAACAGGAAGAAGAAAAACTGAGAAGAACCGCCATTGGCATCGTCACCCGGACGCGCCATCGCCACCGCTCCATAGGCAGAGAATGGGAGAACGGGGTTGTCGAGGTAGCGTCCTGCCTCTTCTAAGGTGATGCCATAGGTGGGTTCTTTGTCGCCCTCAACCAAGACTTCTAGGGGAACAGCGCGATAGGTTTTGGTGGCAGGATCGATGAATCCGACCTCCGCACCGAGTGGATCACCAATTTGCAACACGTAGGATTCCTCAGCACGGGTAAAGGACAGCCCGTCATAAAATCCACGTTGCACCAAGTCCACAAAATTGCCAGCGGTGACGGGGCGCTGTAGCCATCGACGACGATCGTGACATCACCCTTACTGGTGGAAACGTCAATGGTGGCTCGTCCTTTTAGTTGGGGAAGGTTGGCATAATCGGCTGGAACCTCAAACGGGAACCCAGTCACCATCAGTTCTTCCAGTCGTCCAACATTATCTAAAAACTCGCCACGCTTGATCCACACCGTTTCTTTGTCTTGAGCCTCCACCGCTGCTCGAATCTCGGCTAGTGTGCCGCTTAAATCAGCCAGGATAGCTTCGGCTTGGGGTTGGCGATCGACTGGCACACTCTTCAACAGATCAGACTGCCGCGCTAGCAATCGCTCGGCTTGAGTCAAGCTGCCATTGAGGGCAGTAAGGCGCTTACGTCCAATCCGTAGGGTGTTTGAGGTGTCTTCAACCACCTTTTGCAGTTGTCGGACGGTAGGATTGTCGATGGGTAATGCATAGCGCAAGATGGCTTTGCCGTCGGTAATGGCATTGCCAGCGGGCAGTGCCATTGCTGGAAGACCGATCGAAAGGCTCATCAGTCCTGCTAAGGCGATCGCCATTACTACACTCAACCTAGATCGAACCCAATCTTGAAAGGATGTCATTTTGAATCCTCAGCATTAATTCTGACAAGAGTAAACAGCGCTAATCCTGCGTGATTAGACAAATTCCTGGAACCAAGCCAAAGAATCCATGTTTAATCTTGCCACACTGGGGTACTCTCTTTGGCTGTTCTTGGTTGAGCCATCGGATAGATTAATCGTCTAGATAGTCCACCTGCGTGGTGCGCTTGGTCGGTCGGGTTTGGGACGGCAACAAGGCTTGCGCTGCTAGGGGATAGGGCGGAGCCGCCATCGGGTGAATCACATTTACCGTGCGGGGATAGCGGCGTTGGGATTGGGCAAGCAACACAATCAGGACGATTAATACCACCCCGCCGCCCAAGGCGATCACGATCAATGTCACCCCCACCGCCCAGAGCAGGGTCGATTGCAGTCGAATCGGTTGATCGGTGCTGTAGTTGGCGCGAGGCTCGATCGCCCGCAGTTGGTCGGCAACGCGATCGCGATCGGCAGTACCAATCTGCTGCTGCACGTTAATAGTATCGATCAGGCGCTGTTGGGTTTCTAGTTGTTGCTGCATCTGGGCAACCAACTGATCCGTTTCACTGCGCTGGCGTTCTAATTCAGTTTTTAAAGCATCGGTTTCGGTGCGCTGGCGATCGAGTTGTGCCTTTAAATCTTGGGTTAAGATCCGCTGTTCTTCGATCTGCTGTTCGGTTCGCCACTCCTGCTGTGGTGAAAGACCCATGATGGAAGGATTTGAGGCGGGCGCAGACAGGGCGGGTGGAGACGACAGGCTAGGCGATGACCTCGGCTGTTCTGCCAGCAAACCACCCCGCAGCAAAAGCACTGCGGCGACTCCCGTAATGGCGCAACCAGCTAAAAACGCCGTAGAATCACTGCTCATCTAAATTAGGTGTCCTTGAATGTCCTTGATAGGGCTAGGTTGGGAGAATTGGAAGTGGTCGATATCATCGAGGCTCACGTTGCTTCTCACCATCAGATCAGTCAGCAGTATTTTCAGGAACAGCACCCACCGTCGATCAGTACAGATGCAAGGATATGGTGATAGGTGAAAGGAATGATGAAGTCATTGATCTAAAGATAACCTCGATATTTTGGGTTTTTCCCAAACCCAATCATCGGAGTAAAACCACTCCCTCGATCGCCCCGTCACGATTTTCTATCAACGAATCCATTGCTTGATCCCAGGTCTTTTGAGATGCCAGACAAAATAACTCAACATTATCTTATTTTCGCTTTAGTGAACAACGATTTTTAGCGGTTTTCATTAAATTAACTATAAGAAAAAATTTATTTGGCACTATCTGTTTCAAAGTTTGACCAATTCGGTAGGTTGGGTTGAGTGCCAACGAAACCCAACTTTTAATCGTGCTGTTGGGTTTCGCTCCGCTCAACGCCAACCTACAATCTCAGGCGTGTCGCTACTCTTTGCCAAATACTTCTCCCACGGTTAAACGGTTGCCGTTGACAAAATCCCAGCCCGATTGCGATCGCCGCCCTGCCAACTGCACCTCCCGCAGTAACAGCCCTCCGTCTCCGGTTTGCACGATCGCCCCATGATTTTTCACCACTTCAACCACCGTTCCCGGTTGAGCAGGGGAGGGTGATTGCGATCGCCACTGTTCAGCCACCGCGAACCAATCGGGCGGTAATAACTCGTTCTCTAAACCAAAGGGAGCCGTAGCAGTTACCTTCAAGACACTGCCCCGAAAGCTAGTCACGCAGTTGGGGTAGAAGCCACGAATTTGGTTGTGCAGGGCGATCGCAGGCTTTGACCAATCCAGTAAGTAGTCTTCTTTTTGAATCAACCGGGCATAGGTTGCCTTTTCATCTTCCTGGGCGATCGGTTGAATGGTTCCCTGATCGAGTCCTTGCAGTGTGTCAATTAGGAGATCAGCGGCGATCGCCGACAGCCGAATTCCTAAATCGAGGGAATTTTCTAACAACCCGATCGCGGTAGTTTTCTTCAACAACATCGCTCCCGTATCCATCCCCGCATCCATCAGCATTGTGGTAATGCCCGTTTCCAACTCCCCGTCGCAAATACTCCATTGAATCGGAGCTGCACCGCGATACTTGGGTAGGAGGGAACCGTGGGCATTGATGCACCCCAATCGCGGCATATCGAGGATTTCTTGGGAGAGAATTTGCCCGTAGGCAACCACAACAAAGGCATCGGCTTGGGTCGATCGCAACTCCTCCAAGGTTTCGGGGCTGCGCTTAATGCTGCGGGGTTGCCAAACGGAAATGGCGTGTTGGGTGGCGATCGCCTTCACCGGAGACGGCATCAGCTGTTGCCCTCGTCCGCGACGTTTATCGGGTTGGGTGATAACGGCGACGACTTCCATATCGGCATGGGCAATCAGCCCTTCTAGGCTGGGAACCGCAAACTCAGGCGTTCCAAAAAATACAATTTTCATGATGAAAGTCTATCAAATCTGCTTTTAGTTGAGTCGGAGAATCGCGAAGCCGTCTAGGATTGATATCAACATCACTGCGTTGAGGACTCCCCTATGCCATTGGAATGGAGATTGAGCAGAACTATGTTTCGAGCGGATGAGATTGTCACTCTGCGCCAACTCTGCATTACACCGGGACGGATGTTTGAACCCGGAAAATACATCGTGGGCGATCTACCCGACATTGCTTTTGAAATGGGATTGGTGGAGGCATTGCCCCCCGTCCGAGGTAATAGCGCGGACATTGATTCTCCCCCCGTCCAATAGTTAACCCTGTGTAGGGGCAGGGCAATGCCGTGCCCCTGCGTACGACAATATTTTTATAAACATCTGCTAACAGCTAATCGCCAATTGCTTCAAAGGATCTTCTGTGAACTCTACCCAAATCAAACGAGAAGCCAATCTCCTGTTCAAAGCCCTCACGCCTGTGTTGGAACTGGGAGAGAAATTTCAAGATTTTATCTTGATTGATATTGCGAAAATTATCCAAATTTGTGGACGTAGTAATAGCGAAATTGGCTCGAATGAACTGTTGTCCTATCTGGTGCTCTATGCCCTGATTAAGCAGGATGGCGAAAAGCTGAATGCGGCAGTGCATCAGTGGGAGCGATCGCCCGACGAGCGGATTAAATATCAAAAACTAGCCCTGGAGATTCTGCTAGATCTAACGCAGAAACGACCAGAAGACGAATTATTTCTCCCAACTTTGCTGAACCAATACGATCAGGAATTTGGCAAGAATTTATTAGGAGAAACGGTCAACTCCATCTACAAATTTGCTCAGATCATTATCAAAGCGGATGGTAATATCACTCTCCAAGAAATGGAAGGATTGTCAACAATTTGGCGATTGCTACATTCCTATAAAACCCTGGGTAACTATCAGCAAACCTTGGATTCCTTCGCTGCCTTGACTCCGGCGATCGCCTCCACTGCCAACTCCACCACTACCCCTGCTCAGCCCCCCAAGAACCAAGCCGAGGAGCTAGATGCGGCATTAAAAGAATTAGAAGAATTAGTGGGTATGGAGGAAATCAAGCAGGAGGTCAAAACCCTGATCAATTTCCTCAAAGTCCAAAAAGTGCGGATGGAGCGAGGATTGGCAAAAACCCCTGTATCGCTTCACGCCGTATTTTGCGGACCACCAGGTACGGGGAAGACGACGATCGCCCGCTTAATGGGAGGAATTTATCAAGGCTTGGGCTTCCTTGCAAAGGGTCATTTGGTAGAAACCGATCGGGCAGGCATGGTGGCAGGATACGTCGGTCAAACCTCTAAAAAGGTGGATGATCTGGTGCAATCTGCCCTGGATGGAGTGCTATTCATTGACGAAGCCTATGCCCTGAAGCCGGAGGGCGGCGGCAATGATTTCGGACAGGAGGCGATCGATGTTCTAATCAAGCGCATGGAGGATTACCGCGATCGCCTAGTGGTGATCGTCGCAGGCTACACCGACGAAATGACCCGCTTCATCGAATCCAATCCGGGGTTGAAATCCCGCTTCAACCGCTATTTCTATTTCAACGACTACAACCCCGATGAATTAACCGCCATCTTCGTCAAGATTGCGGAGAAAAGCCACTTCACCGTCACCCAACCTGCCCGCGATCAACTGCGATCGATGTTCTATGAGTTGTATGTGAATCGCGATCGCACCTTTGGTAACGGACGCTTATCCCGTAACCTATTTGAGAAAACGATCGAGCGGCAAGCCAATCGGTTGGCGGTGCTTTCGTCCCTCACCGATGAAATGCTGACGACGATTTTGCCTGAAGATATCCCCACTGACACAGGCAATGCGATCGGTCAGCGTCCTACTCCATCCAGCGACCCTGTTGCGACTACTGCGATCGATCCGGCAACACTGACCCAACAAATCACCGACCAACTCAATCAAACCCTGCAATCCCTCGCCATCACCGCTAAAGCCAACTTCTCCAACCACCGATTGCAAATTCTGCTGGAATCTACTGATGTGCCAGATGAGGAGGCGATCGTTTCGCTGCTTCAAGATGAATTGGCAGGGTGGTCGGCGAGTCTCCCCAGTAAAATTACGGTCTATGCCAAACAGCCTGGTAATGATTTTCCAACGTGGAGCCGAGAATTCAGATTAGATGAGTGAGCTTCAATTGGCGAATCTTCCAGACATATTACCCTTGCCATCCGGATTTAGCCTGTGCTAGCAAGTAGTTTTAATACATCATCATACGATCACAGGTAGGTATGGCTCTCTTTCAAGCATTGCGGCTTCGGTTACAACGGCGTCACTCGCCTTCTACTCCACCGTCACCGACACCGGGAGCGATTACTCCTCAACCCACCACTCCATCTGCTCCAAAGCTCAAAACCCTGACTCAATTGGAACGGGAGATGGCGGCTGAAGCCCAAGTGCTAAAGACTGTGCCGTTGCAATCTTCTCCTACCAGAAAATCGCCTAAGCTAGGAAAATTAGTGATGATCGCAGCCCTGCTTGGTATTCCCGTAGGGTTAGTGTGGATTGCCAATCTGCCCTATGCTCCGATTCGTCGTCCGATCGCGCAGACTGCCCCAATCCTACTGCTGCCCAGCTACATTAGTATCGATCGCAACTATCGAGATGCCCTTCAGCATTTGCAGCAGGCTGAGCAACTGATTACCCAAGCGACAACTCCTGCCGATTTAGATCTCGGCGAACGCCAGCTTCAACAAGCCCAAGAGAATTTAGATCGGCTTCCCATTTGGTTCCTCAACGATTTCCCAGAATACCGCCACTGGGGATACGGTTGGTCATTCCAATCGGCAGGTTTTAATGCTGCCCGTGGTAGAGTCGGCAATCTGCAAGCTAAAGTTTTTCAAGAGAAGAATGCTCAAACGGCTCTGCTAGCGTCAGAGCAGGCGATCGCCACTGCCAAGCAGCAATACCAACAGGCAACCACCGCTGTTGATCAGCAAGTCGCGCTAACCCAGTGGCGGACTGCTCTCAATCAACTCCAACTGATTCCCGGTCAAACCTTGGCAGGTAAAACAGCTCAACCTAAATTAGTTGCTTATCAGACAGAATTTGACCAACTCACAGGGCAACTCATTGGTAGTCAACGAGCCAGTAGTGTGATCGAGGCAGCAAAAGGATTTGCCAGTCGAGCATCCCAAGCCAGCCAAAACCCACCCCATACTGTTGAAGAATGGATGATGGTGGAGCAACTGTGGCAGGAGGCGATCGACGCCCTCAGACAAGTTCCCTCCGACGATCTACAAGGCTATGGCGCAGCCCAAGCAAAATTAGCTGAATACACTAGCAACTTGGAGCAAATTAAAGTTCGTAGGCAAGCCGAGGCGGAAGCAGTTCGAGCCTATCAGCAAGCCCAGACTGAAACTGCGCAATTGCAAGCATTAGCCGATCGACTCAACCCCAACGAAATCGTCAGCCGCCTGCAACGCATCATTAATCAGCTAGAACGAGTCGAAGACGGGACAACGGTTTATCTGGACGCCCAGAATCTGTTGTTGCAAGCAAATAATAAGTTGAATCAGGTGCAGTAGGGTTAGCTTCGGCTGAGCGCTCGGATGAAGCCTTCATCCCTTTAAAGCGTCAACGACTGCGCATTCGTCTCAATCAGCTTCGCCAGATCTTGCAGGAATGCTGCTGCGTCTGCACCGTAAATAATGCGGTGATCGCAGGTAATATTCACCTGCATCTGTTGTTTCACGCCCATCATGCCATCCGCTGTGGCAACCACTTGTGGACGAGATGCGCCGATCGCCAAAATTGACCCCTGTCCGGGAGGAAGAATCGCGTCAAATCGATCGACCCCAAACATCCCCAAGTTGGATAGGGTGAACGTACCACTGGTGTATTCATCGGGTTGCAGTTGCTTCGATCGGGCGCGATGACCAAATCCTTCCACACCCGTGAGAGTTGGTAAATATCCACCTGATCGGCTCGTTGCAACACCGGAGTGATCAGTCCGCCCCCATCCATTGCCACAGCTACCGCAATATTGATGCTCCCGTGGTGCTGCACACCTTGTTCGGTATAGCTGGCATTCAGCAGAGGATGTTTTTGCAGCGTTACAGCAACGGCTTTGGCAAGCAGAGCCGTCATCGTGACACCCTTCGATTTAATTTGCTTGTAGAGTTTGTCTAGCCCATCGGTGGTAATCGTATAGCCAACGTGGAAGGTGGGAACTTGTAGGCTCGCCATCATGTTGCGTACAACGGCGGTTTGCAGAGTGTTGAAAGCCACCACTTCTCCGGGAGTAGCGGGAATGGGTGGAGCAACGGGAGCCGCAACCTTGGTGGGAGTAGGAGCAACAGCGGCTTTGGTAGGAACGGGAGCAGTGGACGTTTTTCCAACCGCCGCTTCCACGTCTTCTGCCACGATCCGTCCGTGAGGTCCACTGCCCTTTAAGGTTGCCAAATCCACCTTCAAATCCTTTGCCAACTTGCGAGCGCGAGGGGAGACAATCACCCGCCCATCCTTGGGAGCGGCTCCATTGCTAGCTTCTGCGGGAACCTGAGCGATCGCCGTTGTTTGGGTCTGAGGAGCGGCAACTACGGCTGGCGTTTCGGTTGTCGCGCCACTAGCTTGGGCTTTTGCCGCTTCGATCTCAGCTTCGGTTTCGGCAACTAGAGCGATCGTTGCTCCGACAGCGGCGCTTCCCCCTGCTTCCACAATAATCGTGGCTAAGAACCCTTCATTAAAGGATTCCACGTCCATGTCTGCTTTGTCCGACTCCACAATCACGACCGTTTCACCTTTTTCAACCTTGTCGCCGGGGGATTTGACCCAGGAAACGATTTTGCCTTCGGTCATGGTGGAGCTAAGAGCAGGCATGAATACTTCGTGAATCATGGGGGAAATGTCAGGTAGCAGCTAAGGGTAAAGCTTTTCAATTCTATCAGGACTTAGGCAGTTAAATGACTCTAGGTCTGAGCTTTGCTGTCCGACATTTGAAACACTAGTTCACCTCACGATCCCGTAATCATCATAATGGGACCAATGTGTCGTTCTGGAGCGGCTCTATCTTCTAAAGTCACCGCAACCTTGGCAATCAACTCTTTGGAGCGGTAAACCTCTGGCAGAGCAATCTTTTCTAACACCTCCCCCTGATTGCCCACTCGAAATACCTGGGTCAAAATTGCCCCCTTCTCATCCGTGGGGTAAGGCGTCTCCTTGCCCACCACAGTCCATAGGACGTAAACCTTGTCGGCAGGCAACGGCGGGAGATTTTCAACATTGAGGACGGCTTCTAGTTGCTCTGGGTCTACCACCACCGTGGCAGAGGCTTGCTCGGCGTTGTCTGTTCCCTGCAACGAGTAGACCAACGCCTGATTAGATTGTTCTTGAGTTTCCTTTAAGCTCTGCCACAGGCGATAGTTATTGGCTCCTAGCGCCACGATTAGCGCAGCAGCTGCCGTCCCTAACACTCGATTCCAAGGCACAACCCTGGTTCGGCGAGGAGAAACAGTTGGGTGGGGGAGTGGGGATAGGAACCGCGCTGGGGGTGGGTTGGGCAACCGCTGCCAAAATCGTCGATCGCAGTTCTGGAGGTGGGGTGGCTTCGATTGGAGCGTAGGAAAATTCTAGTGCGTGTTGCATCCGCACCACTTCTGCGGCGATCGCTGGATCGGCTGCCATTGTTTGCTCAAACTCTGCTGCCTCGGTTGCATCGAGATCGCCCAGCACATACCCTGCGATCAAAAATTGGATCTGTTCGGAAAGCGACGACAACGACATAGCAGTGATGGTTGAGTAACAGAGGACAACTTGAATAATGGCGGGTCGAGAATGGCAGGAGTGGGGTCGGTCAGAAGACTCCTATTTAATAAAATCAGCTAGAGTTTGGCGCAATTTCAACAATCCCCGTCTGGCTCTAGCCTTGACCGTGCCCAACGGTAATTGCAACTGTTCAGCGATCGCCGACTGGCTCAACCCATCGTAGTAAGCCATTTTGAGAACTTGCTGTTGCTCAACAGACAGTTGTGCCAATGCCGCTTGCACCTCCTGGGATTGTTCGACTTGAGCAACGTATTCAACGGGTGAATTGCCGCTGACCTCCTGCTGGCTCGATCGCCACTTGCCCAAGGTTTGAACCGTTGTTTGACGCGCTCGAATCCGATCAATGGCTCGCGATCGCGTCAAAATCGCCAAAAAGGTTCGCAAAGCCCCCCGACTTGGATCATAGGAACATCCCCTAACTAGCGTTAGAAAAATCTCTTGGGTCAGATCTTCTGCCTCTTGAGCATTACCCAAAACCTTGAGGGCAAGCCCATAAACCAAACCTGCATGGCGATCGTACAAAACCCCAAGAACATCGGTTTGACCCGCTCTAAGAGCCTGATACAGCACCGCATCAGTCTGTATTAACACATCCGGTTGATCAGGTTGCTCAAAATGCATGATACGTATGCTATTAGCAGTACGGTTCAAAAAGCGAATTGGTTGAGGCAAAGTCAGAGAAAGCGCTAGAACCAACTCGCCAGGATTCATTCTGGCATAGACGGCGTGGATAGTGGGAGCTGATTAGCGGTTAGCAATGAGCTGATTGGCTAGACAACGCTAGCTCACTCCTCCATTCCCCTTACTCCTAACCTACGCATTTAATCTCTGATTGGATGCATGGGTGTCGATGGCGCTGTCGATGCATCCACCCGGTTGATTAACCCGTACTAAAAGTGAATTGTCTAGCATGACTTGACTTGGGTAAGAAACACCGATGAATAACATCAGAAAGCGTTTGTTGAATTGCTTCCTTGGGGTAGTCGCCTGCTTGGTTTTAGTTGGCATTGCTCAGGCATCTCCGTTGGCTCAGCCAACGGAGATCGCTCCCCAAATCGCCGCAAATTTGCGTGAGGCTGATGCAGTTTTGCTGGCTCAGAGCAATGCACCTGAAACGGTAAGCCGCTATGTTGCCGTTTTGACCAAAAATAACGTTGTCCCTGCTACTCCCACGACTGCTGCCTTTGGCTCAGCCGGAGCCGTATTGATGGGCGATCGTCTGATCGTTCGGGGTGATTTTAGCAATCTCACCAGCCCTCTGCGCGACTATGCCACCGATCCGCTTGATCCACCCAACCCCAACATCACGTCTGGAGTTCATATCCACCAAGGGGAAGCAACCACCAATGGTCCATTCCAATACGCGCTGGAGGTCACTCCCGGTGACACTGAATTAAAGGGTCGATTTGCGGGCAGCTACACCCTCACCAGCGAACAGCTACAGGCACTATCGACTGGCAATTTGTATGTTGATCTGCACACCAGACGCAATCGGGCAGGAGAATTGCGAGGTGTTTTCCAACCCTATTAATTTCCCAGGCGCGTCAACCATTACGGGTTTAGAACTACTAATACATTGAATCTCCGGCGTCTTCAACTTGAAGATGCCGGAGATTGGAGCAAACTCTATTTGAGTTTCACTAGTTACAAGTCACCGCGAATTTCTTCAACGACGCCATCCTTCAGGAGAACCTCGACCTGCATTTTGCGAATCAGGTTGTCCCCGGCTTCTACCCGAAAGAAGCCTTCAATCTGCCCCTGGTTTACCTCTTGATCCATCTCAAGGAGTTGCACCTGTTGAAGTTGTTGCAAAGTTTGATTTTTGCGCTCTAGCAGTTCACTCTTTTTCTGATTGATCTGCATTTGAATGTTGCCGACTTGCTGTTGCACCGCAGGCTCATTGGCGGGTGTGATCTGTTTTTGCAACTCAGCACTCATGCGTTGCCCCTGGTTTTCCAACTGTTGTAGTTGGGCATCTAGCTGGTTAATCTGGGTTTGCAACTGCTGTTGCACTTCTTCTTTCCAGCGTTGAGTTACGATCGCTTTAATGTTGACGGCTCGCTTGAGGAGCAGATGGGGTTTTGAAGCATCCATGCAAATTTCGTGGAGGAATAGAACAGACATCAGCGTCTACCTTAACCTCTGTAAAGAGATTTTAGGCAAACATCTCGTCGATCATACCGCGATAGCGATCCATCACCACGGCTCGACGAATTTTTAACGTCTGCGTTAACAAGCCGTTCTCCATTGTGAAGGGTTCGTGAATCAATCGCATCGGACCAATCCGATCGTCTGCCCGATACCCCGGACGATTCTTTACCTCGCGGGTCAGTTCCTGCCGGAACAACTCCTGAATCGCTGGACTGGACAAATCGATCGCTCCATTCACTACAGGATTCGGCTGATTCGCTGCCCACTTCTCCAACGCTTCAAAATTAGGCACGATCAATGCACCGAGCGATCGCTGGTCTTGCCCCACCAACATGATCTGATCCACATAGGGGCTGCGGAGACAGGCATCTTCGATCGGTTGTGGCTCAATGTTTTCCCCATTGGTCAGCACGATCGTGTCCTTGGCGCGTCCAGTAATGATTAGGTCGTCTTGAGCCGTCACCCAACCCAAATCCCCCGTGTCGAACCAGCCTTGGGGGTCGATCGCCTTTGCCGTTGCTTCCGGATTTTTGTAGTAACCCTGCATCACCTGTGCCCCCCGGAGCAGCACCAATCCCTGCTTCCCCACAGGCACATCTTGGCGGGTATCGGGATCGACAATTCGAGTCTCCGTATTGGGCAATGGCTGACCATCCGCGCCCCGCAGGTTGCGCCGGGGACGCCGCACGTGGGTGATGGGGGAGGTTTCCGTCAAGCCGTAACCACCAAGAATTTCAATTCCCACCACTTCAAAAAAATCTTCTAGGTGCTCGGCGATCGACCCCCCCCACTCACCACAAACTGAATATTGCCGCCGATTCCATCGCGGACTTGTTTGTAAACCAGGCGATCGCCCAATTCATAGATTGGCATCAGGGCAGTCATTTGCAGCGTTGCCCACAACCGCAATGGCAAGGAGGGTTTGAGGTTATCTAGACTTAATCCCTTGGTGAGGCGACGGGCTTTGACAAAGCGATCGCCCTGAGCCATAAAAAACCGGATGATCCGTTGCTTATTGGCAGGTTGCTCCCGGAATTGTTTTGGATGCCCTCATAGATCGACTCCCACAGGCGCGGCACCCCCACCATGTACATGGTCGAAAGTCCTTCAGATCCTTTTTGACGTAGCGAATATTGGTGTAGATCTGGGTGCAGCCATAGGCAAGAATGAAGTACTCAAACGATCGCTCATAACAATGCCAGATGGGCAGAATGCTCAGCACCTTTTCTCCTGGTTGCAAATCCACCACCGTCCCGGCTCCCTCAATCTGCGATAGCAGGTTGCCTTGGCTGAGCATTACCCCCTTGGGCATTCCCGACGTACCAGAGGTATACATCAGCGTTGCCAACGTATCACGGGTTGCCGTGGTAGGTTGAACCGGGCGATCGCGCCCTAATTCCAGCAACTGGGAAAAGTTCAACACCTGCAAGCCCTCGTGCTCCACTGTCTCATCGCTAAGCAAGAGGACAAACTTGAGCGATCGCTCCCCCACCTCCGGCAATAATTTCTTCAGCAGCGCCGCATTTTCCACCACCAGCGCCACACTGTCACTATGGGAGAGGATATAGAGCAATTCCCCCCGATCTGCCTGTGCCCCCCGCACCGCATTCACCACCCCCGCTGTCATCATCCCCTGATCCACTACCAACCAGCGAGGGCAGTTGTCAGAGAACAGCGAAATCCGATCGCCCGCCGCCAGCCCCAGCACCTGCAACCCCGCCGCCACCTGTTGAATCTGCCGATAGAGATCGCGGTAGGTTAGTTTTACCTCTGGCTCAGCATGGGGGTCGTGCAACGCCACCACCGAGCCATACTCTTGAGCGCGATCGCCCATAACCCAGCCACCGATTGCAATTGGCTAAAGTCGATCGAAGAACGAGACGGAGAAGCAACATTAATCACACCAATCATCGACCACGGCTCCTAACGGGGGAACAACAACTAGAGCAGCCAATCCAGACCTACAACAGTCTTTATAAACTGCCAGCTTACCCAAATCAAGTTAATGAAAAGAATTTTCTTGCCTCAGAGATTCTTCTACCCTAGACCTGGAACGTTAGAATAGGCGATCGATGGGGACGGAATTTCCATCCGTCTGCCCCTTCGATGAGTTTATCAATCGTATCGATTTCAACCCACCATTGGAGCCTAAGAGTATGCCTAGGGCAATCTGGAAAGGTGCAGTCCTTGCCGAAAGCAACAATTGCGTTGTAGTTGAGGGAAATCAATACTTTCCCCCCGATTCAATCAAAGCCGAATACTTCAAACCCAGCGACACCCACACCACCTGTCCCTGGAAAGGGGTTGCTAGCTACTACGACATCGAAGTCAACGGGGAAGTCAACAAAGATTCAGCTTGGTACTATCCGACCCCCAAGGATGCCGCCAAAAATATTGAAAACCACGTCGCGTTTTGGCGGGGTGTGTTGGTAGAAGCGTAATCGATCGTGGCATACTCCTTAAGCCCAGATCCCCGGCTTCTTTGGAGAAGCCGGGGATCTGCCGAAGTCAGGGAGCTAAACGCTTGATGCTTTCGTCAAGTATTGTTAACGCCGTGACGATCGTTTCCGTTTAACATAGAGTGTCATTGAAGAGATCTCGTTATATCTGCTTCATTTGTACGTGAGCGTAATGCAAGTCGAACACCCACCCGTTCAATCTACTCCAATCTTGTTAGAAAAACTACCCGACCCCGCCATTCCAGATAGGCTGTGTCCTCGTCGGGCAAGGCTCCAGCTTGACCTCCTGCTATTGGCGTTAGAAGCGCTAGAACTTGGTGGTTCTGAGAAACTACTGAACGTGGCAAAGGAGTTGGAGCTACAAGGCATTATTAAAAATCGGGTCAACCTCTGGCGATTGCGCAACACCAATCCCCTGCGGCGCTCGAACCAACGCGACCCGCTCACCCTAACGGAGGCAAAGGCGTTGGTGGTGCTAGTTTGTCATCAAGCTCGACGGCTCACCAGCCTCATCCGTCAACTCCTGCTGGCACAACAACGGATGCAGGAAGACGAACGGCTGGCAAAGGCGCATCATTTTTATCTGGAAGAATATCTAGAGCGATTTCGGGCACATTTTCGGGCACGGATGAACCCCAAGCGCAGCGCGGTTGCCGCCTACAACACCGATGAAAAGCTCAATACTCTAGCACTAAATTTATTGGGACAATTGCTGTTTTGTACTGGTACAGCCGGGTTAGAGCGGCTCTGGAGTAGTTTGTTTGATGGAGAGGTGGTATGACGATTCAACGTCAGTACAGTCTGCCCAATTGCACCCTGATCTTAGAAGGGTTGGGAGATGCGATCGCCATTACCGATACCACCACCGTTGGGCGTCCCCCGCTCTCGGTGTTGCTCAATGTCGAATGCCGCTTCACAGGTCAAACGCCGTCCCTCACGGGTGGGCGAGAGTTTTTAGAGCAGTTAATCGCCATCGTCAGCCGTTATGCCCAAGAGTGTTTGAGTGGAATTTCCCACACCGATTTGCGGGGCAAGGTGGGCATGGTGCATCTAGAACACGTTGACCCAGACGTGCACCGGCTCACGGTCTACCCCAAATCTGATCAACCCGTAGACGCAGGCACGTCCTCAGAGCCAATTCAGTTGAACCTCAAGACGCTGCAACTGTTCGATCTAGTCGAAGCGATCGACCAATTGCTCGCCGACACCCAAACCCTCCCCGACCTCACCGCCGATCTCACTCCTGTGTCTAGACGGGCGATCGCCGCTCAAGAACCTGTGGTGACACGGGCGGCGCCTCTGGCGTTGGGGGTTTCCAGTTTGGCAGCCGCTGCCCTCGCCCTCTTCTTTGTGCCGCTCCCCGATGTCCGTCCGCCGGAGCCAGAACCAACCACCCAGGAGTCGCCTGCCTCCCCCGCCGCAGGCGATACGGCAAGCCCTGAACCAGTCTCACCCGATCAGGCAGCGACATTAGCAGAAAGTCCTGCTGCCGAAACGGAGTCGGAGAATGGGTCTACTAGTGCTGAGACAACAACCGAGCGCGAACCCAGCGTCGATGCGGCTGAGACAGAACTGGAGACGTTGCTGGCTGCCCCACCGATCGCCGATGCAGCGCAAATTGACCAATTAACTGAGGATTTACGGAACCAACTCTCAGATGAGTGGGATCGAGACCACACCTTCGATGAAGATCTAGTTTATCGAGTAGGTGTGGCGGAAAATGGCGATATTTTGGGCTTTAAGCAAACTGACCAAGCCTCGATCGACTACACCGATGAAACTCCCCTGTTAGATTTACTCTACCTGCCCATTGAGGATCGGTCTCCTCGGCAGGAAGCGATCGCCCAATTCCGTGTGGTGTTTACGCCGAGTGGCGTGGTTGAGGTAAGTCCGTGGTATGGCAGACTGCTGGAGTCGGGTGAGGAATCGGTTGAGGAGTCGGGCGAGGCAGAGTAAACTCGTTATCGCCGATCTGCCTGCGGTCCTGCCCAGATGTGGTGATGGGTTTGTCCGTAGATTATAGGCTGGTCGTTGGGGGCGATCGTTGTATCACCGCTGCAATCCACTGACCAAATTTGCCAATCGTCTTCCCCTAAATGACCCGCTCGAAACAACACCCGATGGCGGTGGGTCTGACTCCAACCCAGCAACACCGCATGGGTGTAGGAAATTCCAGAGGGAGCCACGGTACAGAGTTGCTTGGAGGGTTGGTTCCACACCACCGCAAAATCCGAGGCAATGTCGGTTCCAAAAATTGATTCAAACTCGCGTGCTAACATGCGATCGCCCGTTTCCGACCAGCCCACGGGCATGAGGATCGCAATGGTGCCCAATGGAGCATCAATCGCTGTGGAATTAAAGGGATTGTCTGTAAACGGCGATCGGGCGATGATCGGCTGCAATTCACCCGTATGCAAATTCTCAATAAACAGGATGCTACTCACCTGATTTTGAGTCATGTTGGGGAGGACGCGCAATTGAATCCTGCTGTAGGCAGCGTAGTGGCGATCGGGCGAAATGAGTGACTGGCTGCGGTAGTAATACACCTTGGGGGCTGGGGTGTGATGCTCGGATTGAATTGCCAATATCCAGTTCCAAGGGACGGGAAATGGGCTGTTGAGGGGGTCAATCTGCATAGGCTGTTGCTTCATAGGGTGAAGCCTCGCTCATCCCTGTTTGTATGTGTAGATTCAGGTATAACAATTGGTTGGGCAAACGACCGCATTCAGTCAAAGTCTTTAACAGAATTTAGCCTGTCGATCGCTCCACCGATGGCAGGGTGAGGATCTCTACGCCCATTTCCGTCACCGTCATAGTGTGTTCAAAATCCTTCCTGTATCCTAGACTTAGAAAACTTCATTCGACGGCAGCAGCCCAGCCCTGCAAGTCTTACCAATGGACATTCATAGGATCTGAGGTTAACCGATGACGGATTCTTCAACCCCTGTTTCCCAACCTGCTCCCCGATCGCCCGTTCCACCCCCCAAACCCAATCCGGTGCGCTCATTCCTGGTATTAGTGTTTCGACTACTATTGCTGGGGGTCGGCAGTGGGGTGGCTTGGGTGGCAGGGATGGCGATCGCCCAAGTTTACCCTGCCCAAATCGACGACCCACCCTTGGTGGAAAAGATGTTGCGTTATTCCCAGGCATTGGCGGACTGGGGGCGGCAGTTTCCCCAGTCGGGCGATCCACCCGCCGATGATACGACTCAACCCTGATCCCAGGCAGTTTGAAAGAAGTGCTGCCGCCATTGAGCGCTGTGCTTGCGATCGGTAGGCAGTTCCAACAGGCGCACTCCCGTAGTTGGCAGTGGATTGAGGTGGTGCTGCAACTGTCTCCATGTGGTGATTCGATGATGCTCCACGCCATAGGTCCGACAGAGTTGGGCGATGTCGATCGACTGGGGGGTGGCAAAATATCCTCAACAGGAGGGTCGAACTGGGCGATCGGTAGCATTTCAAAAATTCCACCCCCATTGTTGTTGATCAGCACAATGGTCAGATGTCCCACAAACTGTGGGGTCAACAGCAACCCATTGGTATCGTGCAGCAACGCTAGATCGCCTGTGAGCAGTACACTCTGGCGATGGCGATGTGCCATGCCCAGTGCTGTAGATACCGTACCATCGATTCCATTAGCTCCCCGGTTGCAGAATAGGCAAGTGGCGCGATCGCTCGGTTGCCAAAACCACTCCACGTCGCGCACCGGAGTGCTGTTGGCAACAAAAACGGGTGTTTGGGGGGGTAAGGTTTGGGAGAGTAGCCATGCTGCCTTACTTTCAATGGGTTCATCAGTTTGAGATAATGCCCGATCGATCGATCGCCGTGCCTGCGTCTCCGCTGCCAACCACTGGTGGAGGTAGGCGGCATTTCCCGCCGTCGTAGCAGCACTAGACTGAAGCCAGTTGGATAGTTGCTCGATCGAACAGCGGAGATGGGTGGTTTTGCCGTGCAAGGGATCGAGGTTGCGATCGCCCCCATCCACGATCCATTGCCGCGGCTGAGTGCGTGCCAACCACGATCGCAATTCCTTGCTAGTGGGCGTTTCTCCAATGCGGATCACCACCGCAGGGGTGAGTTGTTCCGCCAGTACCAGATTCCGCAGAATCAGATCGTAGGTGGAGATCACAAAGGGGTTGAGATGCGCGCGGTGACGGACTGGGGAAAGCCCCTCTGCTAGGACGGGAAAGCCCAGGGTTTTAGCCAGACGGGCGATCGCCCCACAATAGGGATCTGGAGAAGTGGGCTGCGCTACTCCCGCAATAATGATGCCCTGTCCCTGGCACCAAGCGGGTAGCGCGGTTTTCAGTCGCTCAAGCGTTTGGTGTGAGGGCAATTCCACCGCATCCCTGCGGGCTTCAGCCGTAATCCAGCTAAAAAACTCCGTTGCGTCCCACTGCTGACAAAATGCTTGGGCGGCGGGTTGAACAACGGGGGCTAGCGGGTCACGAAACGGCACATTGAGATGCACCACGCCCGCCACCGGGAAGCTCGTTCGCTCCCAGGATTGGATCACGGTTTGCCGCAGGTAAGCTAGCATCGCCGGGTGCAACTCCGGCACTGCCAACTCACAGTACCAATTGGGGAAATCCCCATAGAGTTTTTGCTGATCAATGGTTTGTCCACTGTTGCACTCCCGCAGTTCGGGAGGGCGATCGGCAGTCAATACCAGCAGCGAAATCCGGCTGACCTGGGCTTCAGCGATTGCCGGATAGAAATTGGCGCTGGCAGTTCCAGAGGTGCAGACGAGCACCACCGGATGCTGAGTCCGGCGTGCCACTCCCAAGGCGAAAAAGGCTGCCGATCGCTCGTCTAAGACTGGAATGGCATCCACCTGGGGATGGGCGGCAAAGGCGATCGCTAGCGGAGCAGAGCGGGAACCGGGGCAGAGAACCGCCGTGGTTAGCCCCAAGCGAACGAGAGTTTCCACCATGACCGACGCCCAGATCGTATTGGTGTTGCGATGGTCAATCCCGGTCATCCTGACGATCCTCAAGCGCAAAAATTTCCACTGGCAGTGTTTTTCCTTTGAGCATCACCTCTCCTAAAGCTTGACAATCAAAGGCATGGGCGATCGCCCAATACACTTCTTCCGTAATCAAAATTTGATTGGGTTGGGTGTGGGTGATCAGCCGAGCCGCCGTATTCACTGGATCGCCCAAAATGTTGAACCCTCGGCGTCCCCGTGGCTCCCCAAACTCGGCAGCAAACACAGCGCCACGGGTCAGACTCATCCGACAGCCGATCTCAGCCGATTGTCCGCCAAGGGCAGGCAAGGTCAGACCCGTCACAATCTTGCGAATGGCGATCGCTGCCTCAGCCGCTCGGATGGAATCATCGGAACGAGAATTTAACACCCCAAAATAGATGAGGAAATCAGACCCCATCCGTTGGTAAGTGACTGTTTGCAAAATTCCCTCCCGCGAACTGATGGCGGCATTGATCGCCGCAAACACCCTGGAAAAACTGACGATCACCCCATTGACTTCCGCAGGCGCTGCCCGATCGACTAGCTCCGTAAACCCAGTCAAATTGAGAAATAGCACGATCGCTTCAGGAAAATCAGGCTCAATCCGCCGTTGAGCGGCGTGTTTGACCAACACATTGAGAATTGGTGGCGGTAGATAGCTGACCAATGGATTCAACCGCTCGACACCCGCTTGAATCTCCGCCAACAGCCCAGCCATGCTGCGATCGACCAGCACCGGGTTGGCTTGGCGACGACGATTAAGCGTAATGTCGTATTCCCCCAGTTGCTCGTCTGTGAGGTTGTCAATTGCCAAGGGAAAGCCCCAATCGGTTTGGTCAAACTGAAATTCCTCCTTAAGAAGGTTGCTTTCAGGGTGTCCTAAACACACACGACCGACCATACCTGCCCCTTCTACCTGCTTGGCATGCTGCACCGTCCGACCCAGCAACACCCGAATCATCCGCATCGGCGTGCCATATCCGCCGTCAAGAATCGCCCACTGTGAATTCCGATCCGCATCCCCAGCGAAAACTGCCCCCGATCGGTTTCAATGTTGGCAAAGTGGGTCATGGCTCGTTGCATCCGCAGTCCTGCCCGCACCGCCTGAGCCAGATCGCCAGTCAACGTTTCTAGGGAACGATCTCCTGGCGATGGCTGGGACTCTGCGGCGGTGAGTTGGGGATCGGAAAAGAACTGCACCAACATGGCATCCCCAGTAAATTCCAGCAAATCCCCACCCGACTTGCTGATGATCTCGATCATCTCAGAGAAATAGCGATTCAAGACCTTGAGCAACTGGGAGGCTCCTTGCTTGCCGTAGGCAGTATTTGCCTCCAGCAAGGGCGTAAAGCCAGCTAAATCGGTAAACAGCAGTGTTCCTTCCTGCCAGGTATGACGAATATGACCAGGAGTGGGAGGATATTCTGAGACCTGCCGGGGGGTGTAATCGATCAGAATGTGCTGTAAGGTGCGCAAATGCTCAAACACGCGCACTAGATTGGTGGCGGTGGGATCAACCCACACTGCTGCATAGAGATCGGCGGGCAATAGCAATCGCAGTTGTAGTTCGATCGCCGCCAACAAATGAACGGAGTCAGCCAAACCGGAGTCCTGCAAGGTCATGGGAGGGCGATCCTGAACGGTCAATGTCTAGGAGAGTCGGTGTGGAGGGCGATCGACGACACTGCCAATACCGAGGTACTCCCAGGGGAGACACGATAATACACTACATCTTTCCATTGATCTGTGCTGCAATCAGGGCTTTGGAAAAATCCATTTGAGGTTGACGTTGCAAAAGCGTTTTATTCCGGAGTATCCTTAGTATCTGGAGTCTCTTAAAACCGAGCGCAATGCTCCTGTTTGAAGACTACTCCCAACCAGCGGATGTGGCGGAATTGGTATACGCGCACGTTTGAGGGGCGTGTGGCTTTGCCTTGCGAGTTCGAGTCTCGCCATCCGCATGAACGAATGGAGCTAAAGGGGGCAAGCGGTAGCACAATTGACTGTGTTACTGCTCGCCCTCAAACCATTGATACCAAACAAAATGACCCAACGCGGTCAACAGTAGAATAGTTCCGCCACCCACATAAGCCAGCTTGGGATTGTAACCGCCTTGCCCCAGCGTCCGCATCCACGTATGGGTGAGATCAGAGGACACTATTTGATCGGCAACCAACGGAAACAAATACATCAACGCTGCGCCAACAATTAACCAGCCCACCATGGAGACCAGTAGGAAAACTGTTTTGGCGACTGATTGGCTACCCATAGACGATCGCTCCCAACTCTTCCAGCTTAGAGATTAGCACGAGCCGCCTTCTCACCCCTCATCTCACCCAATGGCTGCTAAATCAGCATTCGCTCCAAGGCATTGGCATCGGGGATGCAGATGATATCTCGATCGCGCACAATCAGCCCTTTGCGTTCTAGCTTGCTGAGAACACGGGTCACGGTTTCTCGCGCCAGTCCACTCAAACTACTCAGCTCTCGGTGGGGCAAGTTAGGGATTTCGATGCCCTGCAAGCTTTTTTTGCCCTGCCCATCTGCCAAAAATAAAATGATATCTGCCACACGGGAAACGCTGTCGGATTCTCGCAAGCGCAGGCGACGATTGACCTGGCGCAACCGCCGTGCCATCAATTGGGCAAGGCGAATTCCTGCTTGAGGCTCGCTGTTAATCAGTTTGACAAAATCCTGGGCAGGCATGCTGCCAATCACCGTGCGCACCAGTGTAATCACGTCAGTGGAGCGGGGCACCTCATCGAGGGGTGCCATTTCGCCAAACAACTCCCCTTTACCCAGAATATTGAGGGTGACTTCCTTCCCATCTAGGTTGTAGGTACGTATTTTTACCCACCCCTCCAGAATAAAATAGACCGAGGTTCCCCAGTCATTTTCCAGCAAAATCACTTGGTTGGGGGGGTGACTCCGAGTCACCACATGGGCGATCGCCTTATCTACGATGGGTTCTGGCAGTCCATCAAAGAATGGCGCCGATCGAATCAGCGAATCATCTTGAAATTCCCTTGGACTGTACCGATCTTGCATGAAACCATCGCTACCAAACGCTGAGTTATGCAGAAGACAGCACCCAATCGGCTCAACAACCGCTAGCTTTTGTAATCAATGGGTAAAGCCTGAGAAGTTGGGGTGATAAAAATCAACGTTGCCATTGGATGGTCGCTCATGAACCCAAAACACTGTCTTAGGAACAGCATAGTTCAAGAAAAGGAAATCTTACAGCGCTAATAACCCGGGCATCTACGAATTACTCTAGGTCGAGTGTGTTAAAAGCCCTACAACAAGGGTCGCACCATTGATTTCCCCACATCTTGAAAAATTTCATTAAATCACACTAGGTAGGAAAATTTCAATTTTGTGGGAGACTCGGTGTTTGAGCATCAAGGGAGAAAATCAGTTAGTTTAACCTCGATCAAAATGGCATCGCTTCTGGAGGGGCAAGTTCTGGGTTGGCGATCGATCCCGCTGGAGGCAACGATTGGTTGGGTTGGGCAAACCGAGACAGCGGTTGGGTAAATAGATCCGGTAGGTCGTAGTTGAGCAGTCGTTCTGGCAGAGCATTGCTAGAGGCGGGATCCTGCGACATCCAAGCCAAACCACTCACCGCTCCCGCCATCAAGGTGACATACCCCAGATAGAGGTGGACGGGGCGGAGTTGATTTCTGTGTGCCATCGGTTCCTGCCAGGAAGGTACCACAGTGGTAGTTTCATTGAGAGCAGAAAACGGCGCGACCAACTGTTCGCTATCTAGCTTTAATGCACTGGCTGCCCGACGGATAAAGCCCTGCACATAAATATCTTCAGGGAGGCGATCGACGGCTCCAGTTTCCAGGGCTTTGAGATGGTGGATTGGAATCCAGGTCTTTTGGTGGAGATGTTCTAGGGAGAGTGCCTTTTCCTGCCGTGCCTGCTGGAGTTCTTGCCCGATTTGGCTGAGAATGCTCTGTCGTTGCTCCAACTGCATTTGCTTAGATAGCATTGCCCGTGCCGTTTTGGATGATTTAAGGGATTCTAAGCGCTCACCCAGTCTAGGGGCTTTGGGGTTGAGCGGTAGTGCCGTGGATTGTTGGGTTGCAGAGGGTTCTGGGCGATCGCTCCCCTGGGCAACATGGGCTTCAACGGTTGCAGGGGACACTGGGGCGGGTGGCGCTGGGGTGGCGATCGCAGTGGGTGGTTTGACCCGATGTTGACGTACCAACTGACGCAAGGCTAAGCGGATCGCCTCCCGCCCAACCGAGGTCAAGGTTCGATTATTGACAAGAATGTCTGTCGAACCGTCCTGCAAATTCGTCAATGCCTGCTGATAGATATCGCTGTGGTGTAATTCTGCCTCAATTTGACTGAATAGTCTCTGCAACTGCTCACGCGAAATTAAGATCTTGGTATCGCTGTCACCTTCTAGGCAGTAGGTAGACGAAATTGCTGTCATTGGTTAAATCCTCCGTGCTGTAATTGCCAAGCAACACTAACGAGGCAAGTTAAGGAGCGAAACCAGTCTCAGTCTGCCGTAAATGCTGAGAAGCCTGAGCAATGTCTACGGCTTTGAGGAACCTACGTTAGCTATACAGATCTTTCAACCGTCAAGCGATCGCTCCGGAAGTAAACCAATTGAGATAAAGAATTTGTAGGCTTTATTAATTATTCCTTAAAGTATTTATTGGCAGACAGTCTCCGCCTGCCAACCCTACACGCAACCCTC
>JAAUSV010000386.1 GCA_012032525.1 Leptolyngbyaceae cyanobacterium SL_7_1 | reverse complement strand
CAAACACGGCATTTAACACCTGCATCCCTTGGCGAGGAGCGATCGGCGTCATGCCACGCTCAATCAGGCGTTGGCGTTGGCGCTCCTCTAGGGCGGTTGCCATGCCCCTATCCCACAGCCCCCAGTTGATCGTGGTTCCCGCCAATCCCAGCGCATGGCGGTGCTGCATAATTGCGTCCATTGCTGCATTTGCCGCTGCATAGTTGCCCTGCCCCGGTGTATCCAAGATTGCCGCTGCCGAGGAAAAGCAGACAAAGAAATCCAACGGCAGCGATCGGGTTGTCCAGTGCAAATTCCAGGTTCCCTGCAATTTGGCAGCTAAAACGGCTTGGAAGTCCTGCCAAGTCAAACTGGCAAGGGTGCTATCCTGAAGCACTCCGGCACAGTGGATGATACCGCGCAGGGGGGCATGCCCTGGTTGGGAATGGATTAACTGCTCGATCGCCCCCGTCTCCGCCACATCGGCTTGCACCACAGTAACCGTGGCTCCCGTCTGGTGCAATTGGGCGATCGCCTGCTGGGCAGTTGGGGATGCCGGATGGCGTCCCAGCAGTACTAAATGCCTTGCCCCTTGCCGGACTAATTCCTCTGCCACGGTGAGACCCAGTGCTCCCAACCCGCCGGTGATCCAGTAACTGGCATCCGATCGCAGGGGGGTGGGATGGGGCAAGGTAATTACAACTTTGCCGATGTGCTTGGCTTGAGCCATAAATCGAAAGCCGATCGCCACCTGCTCTACCGGAAACTCATGGTAGGGCAAGGGGCGCACTTCCCCCCGCTCAACGATTGCCATTACCTGCTGTAATAGGGCGGGAATCAGGGTAGGCGCGGTTGCCATTTCTAGGAGGTCAAAGGCAGCGTAGTCCACATCAGGACGAACCACGTGGATTTGCTCCTCCGTCCAAATCTCTCGCTTGCCCAGTTCCACAAATCGCCCGCCCTTTGCCAACAGCGACAGACTCTGGGGAATGAAGTCGCCACTTAGACTGTTGAGCACAATATCGACACCGCGATCGCCCGTCTGTTGCCTCACCGTGTCGGCAAAATCTAGGCTGCGGGAGTTGGCAAGATGCTTGACCCCAAGAGCTTTCAGCGCCTCCCACTTGGCAGGACTGGCGGTGGCAAACACCTCCGCTCCAGCCCGTTGTGCCAGTTGCACCGCTGCCATACCCACGCCCCCCGCCGCCGCGTGGATAAGGACACGATCGCCCGGTTGCATCCCAGCCAATTGATGGAGCCCATGGAATGCGGTCAAAAATGCCGTGGTGATCGTTGCCGCCTGCGCCCACGTTAGGGAGTCGGGTTTGGGCACCACCTGCGCCGCTGCCACCGTCACGTAGCTGCCTAAGCAGCCGATCGCCTGCGTTGCCATCACCGCATCACCCAGTTTGAAATCGCTGACGCCTGCGCCGATTGCGACAATTCGTCCGGCACATTCGCCCCCAAAGGCTTGCTGTCCACTGGGGCTGGGCAGCAGGTTCAACGCCGTCAACACATCCCTAAAATTGAGCCCCACCGCGCAGACTTGAATCTCCACCTCTCCGGTTTGGGGTGGGCGACGGGTTGCCGCCACCAGGGTGAGCGCCTCCAGCGTCCCCGCTTGGGTAGTCACGACCTGAAAGGGCGCGGGGGGATGGGCGGGCAACGGCAGGGGTCGTAATCGAGCCACATAGCGACTGCCCTGTCGGTACGCCACTTGGGTTTCTAGATCGTAGGACTGCAAGGCGTGCTGCAACTGCTCCTCGCCCCCCAGGATGGGATCAAGATCTACACAGGTACACTGAAGTGTTGGATATTCCGCCCGAATGCTCCCTGCCAACCCCCAAAGACCAGCATGGCAACTTTGAATAGGTAGGGAACCGATCGCCTGGGTCCCCTGGGTCACTAGCCAGAGTCGGGGTGGGCGATCGACCGCCGCCAAGGCTTGAACCAGGTGCAAAACACTGCCACAGCCCTGCGCTTGGGCTGATTCAATTTGGTCTGGGCAAAGGGCGTCCGACCCCTGCAAACTCCAAAGATGTACCACATCGGTCGGGGGGGTTGGGGAGGTGGCGATCGATTGGACGATCCGTTCATACGCTTCTGGGCGATCGGGGGGGATGGTGAAGTCCTGGTCTGGTTCGTCCTGGGTAGCCTGGAAAACTAGTGTGCAGCGATCGCCCCTCTGGTGCAACCGCTCTGCCAGGTTCACCCCGATTGAGCGATCGGCAAAAATCAGCCAATGGCGGGGCTGGCTGACCATAGGAGGCAACGGGGGCTGGGGAATCCAAGCACGCTCGTAGAGGCTCGATCGCCAATCGAGTTCTCCGGCGGACAGGGGAGTTTGGCTGGATTTGAGCAATAGTCCAGCCATGTCTACCACCGTCTTTCCGGTGGAATTGACCAGCCGCACATCCGCCTTCAGCAGCGCCGGGGATTGTTCTAGGATCTGCACATAACTTCGCAGGGTGGTGTCGGGCGATCGCTGCCAGCGCAACTGTTCTACTCCGACGGGTACATAGGATACTCCACCTGTGGCAAGCGCTGCCGCCACCACTTGCATTCCCGCATCCAATAGGACGGGATGGAGACAGTAGTTGGGCGCCTCCAGGAGGAGATCGGGCGGCAACTCCACCTCTCCCACGGCTGCGCCCACTCCCTGCCCCAACTGCTTAACGGCTTGGAAACAGGCGCCATAGGTAAAGCCGTTCCGCCGCAGCGTTTGGTAAAAATCGGTGACGGACCCGGCAAGGGGCATGGGGTCAGCCACTGCTGCCAGCGGTAGGGCTGCCCCATCGGTGCTGATCTGACCGATGGCATGGAGGGTGCAGGATTGTTCCATCCCTGGCACGAAGCTAAATAGTTTGACGGTGTAGCCGCCTCCATTGGGGGTGAGGACGGTTTGGAGGTGGACGGGATCGCTCCCCAGCCAGAGGGGTTGCTCGATGGCGTAGTGGTCTAACCGCAGTTGGGACGATTGCAGGACGATCGACCCTGCCATCAGGGCGAGTTCGATGTAGAGTGCAGCGGGGGCGATCGGTTGCGCTCTGAGTCGATGGTCGGATAGGTAGGGGGGGGAGTCCTGGCTCAGAGTTGTTTGAAACCGAATTTCCGAGGTTCCTGGCAACTCCAAACGCTCCCCCAAGGGGTGCACCGCAGTGGGGTTGGCGGTTGGGTTTGGCATCGATTGCATCTCTGCCCCGTGCCACCACAGCCGTTGCCGCTGAAAGGGGTAGGTGGGCAGGGCAACCCGTTGGCGGTTATACCCCCGATCGACTCCTGCCCAATCGATCGCCACTCCCCTCACCGCTAGTGCCGTCAAGCTTTGCCACAGAGTGTACCAGTTGCTCTGGCTGGGGTGCAGACTGCCGAGCCAAACCAAATCATCCCCTGGCAAACACTGACGACCCATGCCAATCAAGGTTGGTTTGGTGCCAATTTCTAGCATGATGCGATAGCCCTGCTGATGGAGCGTTGCCATACCTGCGGCAAACTGCACCGGCTGGCGGGCGTGGCGACACCAATAGTCGGCGGTGGCGATCGCCCCGTCGATCGCGGCTCCAGTAACATTGGAGATCAGGGGGAGGCGAGGGGGATGGTAGGCGATGGCGGCAGCGACGGCGGCAAATTCCTCTAAAATCGGCTCAATCAGGGGGGAGTGGAAGGCTTGACTGACCTGGAGGGCAACCGTTTTGATGCCCTGAGCCTGCCACTGCCTACACAGAGATGCGATCGCTGGCTCGACCCAGAAATTACCGTGTTGTGGGGGCTATTGAGGGCGGCGATCGCCACTCCATGGGTGTCAGTTTCGAGGAAGGCACGGACGGTGGCAGCGTCCGCCACCACGGCTGCCATGGCTCCTGAAGCAGACTGTTGCATTAACCGCCCCCGCGCTGCCACCAGCTTTAATCCATCCTCCAGGCTAAACACACCTGCCACCCACGCCGCCACATACTCGCCCAGGCTATGCCCCAACACTGCCGAGGGTTCCACCCCCCACGATCGCCAAAGCTCCACCAGTGCATATTCCACGGCAAATATCGCCAGTTGGATAGGGGCAGGCTGGATAGGGGCAGGCTGGTGGTCGGCTGGGTGGTCGTGGGGGGATGGCTCGATTGGATAGAGGCTGGCTCGTAGCGATCGCTCCCCTAGGGCTTGGAGGATGGCATCACAGCGATCGATCGCGGCTCGAAAGACCGCTTGGGTTTCATACAGCTCCCGCCCCATATCGGGGTATTGGCATCCCTGCCCTGTGAACAAAAACACCACCGCTGGAGCTTTTCGAGGCGCTATCCCCCAGACGATTCCCTCCCCCTCCTTGCCCTGGGACACCCTCGCCAACTGGGCTTGTAGGTGGGATAGGGAGGAGGCAACAATACCAAGGCGTTGGGCAAAGTCCGATCGACCCGTGTTAGCGGTCAAACAAACATCCGCCAGCGAAAGGGTAGCCGTCTGCTCCGCCAGCCAGGTTTGGTAACGCGCCACCAATTGCTGCAAGGCTGGCTCGGTTTTGGCGGACAGAATCAATCCATGCCAGGAGCGTTCTGGGGCGATCGGAGTTTGGCACTGCACCGCTGGGGGTGCCGCCTGCATCACCACGTGGGCATTGGTGCCCCCAAACCCAAACGCACTGACTCCCGCCAGTGCCAACCCTTCTGAGTCGCCAGGGTTCCAGGCTGGTTTGAACTCGCA
>JAAUSV010000385.1 GCA_012032525.1 Leptolyngbyaceae cyanobacterium SL_7_1 | reverse complement strand
ATGACCGCACGTAGATAGGAGACATCTTGGACACTGAGGTGGTTTAGAGCCTCGGTGATCCATGTGTGACGGCAATGGTATTGGGACAGATAAAAGGCAACTTTGCCGTCAGCGACCAACTGGTTCACCAGCGGTCTCCAGTGGCGGGTTTGGAAGTTTTTGTAATCAAAGCTGCCCCCATCCACTCCGAAAAAGACGGGGGTTTGGCGATCGAGTGGCGACGGTCGCATCACCTGCAACAGATTTCTCAATCGGTGGTTACAGGGGAACCGGGTCATTTTCCCGCTCTTAGTTGGTTGCCGGATTTTGGTGTCTACTGGCAACGCTTCATGAAAGAGGATTTCTCCCAAATCTGAGGCGATGTGTTCCCAGAGCAGGGCGGCTGCTTCCTCTGGGCGGCAACCTGTCCAAAACAAGAACTTGACCCAGGGAGCGTAGAAGGAATCACGCCGATCGAATTCGGCAATGATGCGATCGCGCTCCTCCGTCGTAAATGCTGCCCAAGCTTTATCGCCTGGAGCTGCTTTGCGAATTTGCCGTGCTACCCCGTCAAAGGGGTTGTGATCTAGCAATGCGGAGTCCATAGCCCATCTCCCACAAGCATTAAGTTGAACAAGGGTTCTTCTAGCGGTTTCACTGGAATAGTTGACTAGGAGCCAATCACGAATCTCGATCGCCGTAGCAAGAGTTGGAGCTAGTAGCTTCATCCGCTCCAGGCGGCGGGCAATCTTTGCGTAATCTCTTTGGTAGGTGGATGGTGAAATTTGCCCTTTGCGGAACTGGGAGTAATCCACCCACAAATCGCATAGCAGTTTGAGGGCAATATCTCGATCCTTCTTCACAACAGACTCAGTTGCTCACCCTCCTCAACCTTCCGTAGCCCCCATTCATAGGAGCTGACCCGCCTCACTCCTGAGTCAAAGACCACCAATGGGAACAGACCGTCGTAGCCATGCATCGGGATGAAATCAACCACGGTGCCAATCTGCTGACTTGGTAGACCGGGAAATTCAACCACGCGATCGCCCTTCCACAGACACTCATTGGAATGTCCCATAGACTGAACTCGTTTCATAGATTTGTCAGTTCGGTTAGCTTCCTAACTAGGACAGGTATGGCTGCATCAGGGAGGAACTGCCTCACCCACCACCACTGTTCTTTTTCAGGGCGGTTTTGGATGCGATCTAGCAGCCATTCCCGCCGTTTGGCGTTTACCACCGCTAGCCCCCATCGAACTAATCGAGTGTCGATATCGGGGTGATGGTATCGGAGTTGCTCACGCAGCACCTGAATTTGAATGATTTGGTCGTGTAGTGTGCTCATTGGCGCTTCAACCTACTCAAACGGGGGGGCAATTCGCTGAAACCTTTATCAGGCAAGACATTACGCCCTGACATATCGTAATCCCACCCCTTAAACCATTCCTGATCGTTGCCAGTATTGGGTTTACGCTCGCTTTGAGACAATAAGCTTCTAGCGCACTTGAGGGATTTGTTCCCTAGAACAGAAATCCCTCCAAGTTCGTTTCCTAATGTTGGGGGGGTGCGGGGGGTTTTCCACAGGCTCTGGGGTGGCTCTGCCAATGAAATCGGGATGCCATAGCTCTAGGTACTGTGGCTGGTACAGTGTCTCTCCAGAGAAGCCATATTCTTGGGTGAAAATTTGGAACCGATCGGTGATGCCAGCGGGGAATCTGCCCTTATTCCACAGGTCGGCGATGGCAAAGCAGAGCCGTTCTGTGGTGTGGCGTTTCCTCCAAGTGTTCCAAGCGATTTGGGGTGTTTCTGGCTCCGGCGGACGGACCTTCTTGTAGGGGGAGAAGCCGTAGGGATAGTAGCGGCTGCTCTCTGCACACTTTGCCCAATCCTTAGCCCGTTGATAAATTTCTTGTCGGTGCCGACAGAATTCCCCATATCCCGGCAGCCTAGTTGCCGTTTTGATGATTTCGTTGATCAACCGTTCACCCGTCAGCGGCTGACCACCGTTGAGACGATGCCCAAATACGTAGGCTCGCAAGGTTATCCGACCGAGTAGCCTGTTGGTTTGCCCAAAGTCTGTCCATCCCTGATCAATCTCAGTGTTTAAGTCGTTGAGAAATTTCTCTCCCTTGAACCCCAGTTTGGTGTAGTTGCGATTGATCAGCCGCAGGGTGGAGTTGAAGCAGCCGAGGTTAATCTCGTTGCGGAATGCACAAAACCTCCATTCTTTGCAGAATATCTCAGGGGATGAGTACCGCAGTTCCCAATTTTCAGTGAGTAAGTAGCTGCCTAGTTGCAGCGGTAGACGGTGTGCTTTGAAGAGGGAGTGCTTGCCCAACTCGGAATCGTATAGCCTTACGTTGGGAAAAACCTCTAGTTGCCCATCTTCGATGACTATGCCTTTGAATTTCAGGAGCTGGGAAACAACCTCAGCAATTTGCCAAGATGGGAAGCTTTGAGACAGGGGGAAGTAGAGGTGAATTCCCTCGCTGTAGGAGCTGGTTACAGGAATGAAATCCGTAACCCCCAGCGGCTCCAGAGCGTCTAGAATTCTCCCAACCCCAAAACGGTCGCGATGCTTAGGATGAAACACGCTCCCTCGGTCAATATCCAACATGAAATAGTTGGTTTCCATGCCAAACTCCACACCATAGAGATACTGACCCTGGATGATGTGGCGATCGCTCAATGGGAATCGGGTTTCTCGTTGCCATTGAGGGGATTCTCCCGGCTTGGCATGTTCCGCCCATAGGTAATTCCATCTATGCGGGAAAAGGCTGAGAAATTCGTCTGTTTCTGGGACGTTGTAGAATTGTGATGGTGATGTCATTGTGGCTCTGGGAAAAATAAAAGCGATCGCCATAAATGGCGATCGCCTCGATTGAGTTTATAGAGAGCGACCGGAGGGTAGCCCGGTCGTTTTCTGTTTGTGGTCAGGTCGGATGGTTTTCAGTGAAGCTATTTGCCCTTGGCATTTGGTTGCCAACGTTCCCGATCGCTCCGGTGGGAGTGTGGCGTTGCCTAGATGGAGTAATAGCTTGAATGCCGTAGTGAGCGAAGTTTTTAAGGCTTCGTTCTGATTTTCCAAGCGTTGTACCCGTTCATGCAGTCTGGAAACTACTTCTAGCTGATCGCGATCCCATACACTCATGCGGCAACCTCCATCCCCACTCGTGATTGCCGTCCCATTTCAACCCGCCAGGCGTTCTCCGCCAATCGCCATTCATCAACAGCGGTTCCGATCGCTCTGTTCCGGTCCCACTCCATGTATGACTTGGCATCTTGCAGCTCCCCAATGTCATTGAAATGCTTAAGTAGCAGAACGCATTGTTCCTCGCTGTACAGAGCTACAAAGTGTTTGTCTTGAATGATTGTCAGCCATTCAGATTGCTCTCTCATTTCAGATTCACCTTAGTTACTTGAAGGGATAATTTGTTGTTACCAATGCCGAAAACACCAGCAAGTTGCGAAAGACAGGCTAATTTCGCTTCATCTCTGCTTTTTGAGTAAATTTCGATAGTTCCGCTTGCGTAAATAGTGTCAAGGCAGTTATTTGGCTTCCTGGATGGGATAACACGCCAGTTGCATACCCATAGAGCCATGATTGGAGCGTTGCTGACGGAAATCATTGAGATGCCTCCCCTCTGGCGATCGGTGAAAAATCATCTAGCCAATCAGGAAGCTTTGGAAGCCCCATGAGGGTGGCGCTGTAGTCAAGCAAATCCCGTTCAAACCGTTCTCTATCTTGCTGTGGTAGACAGTTCAAAATTTGCTCGAAGAGATTCATTGGGATGGTTACTGTTTGGATTCCCGGCGAATTACCTCTGCTGTTTCCTGCATGGCTCTGTTGATTTCCTTCAATGTGGCTTCCAATTTCACCTTCTCCCGCTGTAGGTCCGAGTAGATTTTCTTTAGATCCTGAACCTTCACCCTTCTTTCTCGCATTCCTTCTTCTCTGGTCATTCATCGATCGCTCCATTTGTTTGTGGTGGTTGGCAAGCCCACCATTTATCTCAAGAATTTTGCTCTTGAGATAAATGGCGAGATGATTGAGTCAGCGAAGGGTGAAGACCCCCAGTCATAATCCCTCGCTGTGTACGCCACGTGAAAAGTTTTCACGTTGCTCTTTGCATCTTACCCGAAAACTTTTCACGTGAAAACATTTCACGTAAGATGGATGATGAAAGTTCTGTTTGGTTTACCCGTATGCGTAAAGACTTGGGGTTAACCCAGGAAGATGTTGCGGATGCTCTAAATGTGACCACTCGAACGGTTATTAACTGGGAGAGAGGGCACCACGAGCCTAGGCTGACGATCAGACAAGTGAAGGCTCTCTGCACTTTGTTGAGAGTCTCCCTTGATCAAATTCCCGACGACTTTCCAAACGGAAACAACGCCGATCATGGTAGAGACATGACCAGCGTTGCAACCTAAGGGATGAACCTATTTCAACCTAAAGGAGGTGTGTATGCATTTTTAACGTGATTTGACCAACGAGGGAGCGACTAGCGATCGCTCCCTGCCAACCAACAACAGGGCTATCAGTAATTATGCAGGGAATCGCCAATGAATGACGGCAACGAGTTGCAAGAAATTCTTGCCTATGTCCATGAAACCTCTGAATTGCTCCGCAATGGCATTGCGGAATTGCGTGCTGTCACCGAAACGGCAAGTTGAGGGTTTCGCAAGCACAACAGC
>JAAUSV010000018.1 GCA_012032525.1 Leptolyngbyaceae cyanobacterium SL_7_1 | reverse complement strand
CCATCACCCCAACGGCTGAAGTCTTGTTTTGAAGGCCGGTTCCGATTCTCTGGTGGCACGGGCGATCGGCTCAGCAGAAGGCACTCGCACCCCCGATGGCGACAAAACCAGCGCCTACAAGGGACACTCCGACCCCGGAAACGGCAAATGGAATTTGGGAACGTTTTCCTATCAACACGGAGCCGATTCCCCAGAAGAGGCGGATCAAAAGCAACTCGATCGCCTGAAGCAGCAAGTCCAAACCTTGCAACAACAGGCACAGACCTACGGCTTAGAACTGTCTCTGGCGGAGAAACTAAACGGACTAGATCTCGCCAATCAATCTCCCAGAGCAGCATTGAGTCGGGGTGGGTATATCGATCGCCTCAAGGAAGCCCGCGATCGCGGCTTGCAAAACGAAGAAGCGATTCTTTGGGCACGCACCCGCGCCTTCCTCGACCCCGACACCAATCGCTGGAATGCACCCGGACTGGGCAACACGACGGAACGGATTACGGCGGATCAATCGCGACGACTGCGGGCGATCGTCCGCTCGATCGAAGCCAAACCGATCGCCGCATCTACCACCCCTAATCCCCCTGCACCTGCCCCACCGCGTCCCTTGCTCGATCGAATTGTGCACTTCCAGTTGCAGAGCCATCAGCAGCGGCAGTCCAAGGAACCTGCCTATGCGACGGGAGCATTGTTTGTGATGTAGGGCAATACCGCGTGATTAGCTAACAGCCAATTGCTTATCGCTGATAGCCAATAATCCCCTACACCTCCACAAGCGAAAGCCGGGGACTCACCCCGGCTTTAAATGGAATCGATCGCCCTACAGCCGCCGCGATCGAGCGTAGACTTTGCACCAATTCCACCATTTCCTCTAGCGATAGGGCTTGGCGGGCGTCGGAGACCGATTGGTCTGGTTGGGGATGACACTCGACCATGATGCCGTCTGCCCCACAGGCGATCGCGGCTCTGGCTAGATCGGCGACGAGTTCTCGTTTGCCCGCAGCATGGCTAGGATCGACCAGCACGGGTAGGTGGGTAATTTGTTTTAATGCCACTACTGCCCCCAAATCCAGCACGTTGCGGGTGTAGGCATCAAAGCTGCGAATCCCCCGTTCGCAAAGAATTACATTGGGATTGCCGTGGCTGAGGATGTATTCGGCTGCCATCACCCACTCTTCGATCGTGGCAGCGAGTCCCCGCTTTAGCACAATGGGTTTATCCACTTGTCCCAATGCCTTTAACAAGTCAAAATTTTGCATGTTGCGGCTACCAACTTGCAAGACATCGGCATGGGCAGCGATCGCTTCGATTTGCCCGATCGCCATTACTTCGGTAATCACCGGGGTATGGAAGCGTTGCCGCAGGGAGTCTAGAATTTCTAACCCCTCTAAGCCCAGTCCTTGGAAGTCGTAGGGGGAAGTCCGGGGCTTGTAAACACCGCCTCGAAACGCTTGCACCGTGGCAGATAGGTGGGTCGCCACCGCTTCCATTTGCGCTGCACTTTCAACGGAACAGGGACCCGCCACGATCAGTAGATCATCGCCGCCGATGGTGGTGTGGTCAGAGAGAGAGACGATCGAGCGATGGGTAGGACTGGTTTTGAGGGCGAGTTTTGCTTTTTGCACAACGAGTCTCCTTAGTGAATTGGGTTAAGTGAATGGGATTGAGTGAATGGGGTGAGAGCGATCGCCTGGACTAAATAACTTGTCGGAAGCAACCAAACCATTAAAAAACCCGGAGCTGATGCAGTTCCGGGTTTGGTGTTCATTTGCATGACCCTCTACCCGGAACAGTCGCTCCAGAAGAAAAAGCCATAAAAGAATCCGTAGTGGTGGGTCATGCGTATTTCTCAAATAAGACAATTGGACTTAAAACAAAAACCGCAGAATGGCTTCTGCGGTTCACCCAGGGTTCCATCCAAAACTGGAATCACCTCCGGTGAACCTCCGTAAACCAAAAAAAGTAAAACGCCGAGTAAACCATCTGCTTATTGCTTAAGTCCATTACCCCCAACATTAACAAAGCCAGATAAGCCAGTCAAGCAGTCCAAGGGAATATAGCAATCCTAAATCAACCATGAAACAAAGATTTCCGGCTTCTCCAAAAGAAGCCGGGGATCTGGGGCGGCAGAGTTTCAATAGGCTGGGAAGCCAGAAGCAATCCGTAGGTTCCGATCGGTAACGATTACAATAGGAACGATTCGATGTGATTTGACCAAACCCGCTTGATTTTTCCGCGAATTCGCTTAGAATGCTGCTTTGGCGATCGCACTCTACCAAACGTCACCCCTGTCTCTCCTGCTAATCATCCCCCAATTCCCCCAATTCCTATGATCGAAGTTGAACATCTCAGTAAAACCTACGGGACAACCTCTGCCATCGACGATGTTAGTTTTTCGGTGGAGCAGGGAGAGATTTTAGGATTTTTGGGTCCAAATGGCGCAGGCAAGACAACCACCATGCGGATCTTAAGCGGCTACCTGCCCGCTAGCAGTGGAACCGCACGGGTTGCCGGATTTGATGTGCATGAAAACTCGATGGCAGTGCGCCAGCGGATTGGCTATTTACCCGAAGTTCCACCGCTCTATCCAGAAATGACGGTGAAAGGGTTTCTGCATTTTGTAGCGCGGATTAAGGGAGTTGCAGCGGGCGATCGCGCAGAACGGGTTCAGTCTGCCCTGACTCGCTGTAATTTGCTAGAAAAACAAGACGTGTTGATTCGCAAATTATCCAAGGGCTTTCGTCAGCGGGTGGGGATTGCTCAGGCGATCGTGCACGACCCACCAGCGATTATTTTGGATGAACCCACGGTGGGGCTTGACCCGCGCCAAATTATTGACGTGCGCAATTTGATCAAAAGCTTGGCAGGCGACCACACCATCCTCCTCTCCACCCACATCTTGCCGGAAGCCAGCATGATTTGCGATCGCATCGCCATCATCAACAAAGGCGAAGTCGTGGCTACCAATACCCCCGACCAACTCGCCGCCCAACTGACTGGGGGCTTGCGCTATGAGTTGGATGTGGAGGGGGATTTGGCAACTGTTCAAGCCAACCTGAAGGAGTTAGAGGGGCTGCGATCGTTCTCTATTCCTGAGACTGCCGACTCTTCCCGGTCTAAGGTGGTGTTGGAGTTTGCCTCCAGTTACGACCCAGGACGGGAGATTGCGGCGATCGTGGTTCATGCAGGCTTAGGACTCTATCAAATGCGTCGCAGCCAAGTCAGCCTCGAAGATGTGTTCCTGCAACTGACCACAGAGGAACCCACAGAGGAACCTACAGCGGAACCCACAGAGGAATTTAGCGAAGCGGATGTGGAAACAAGCAACTTGGTGCCACCAGCCGAGGAATCAGCAGACGATCGAACCGTGGCATCCGCCGAAGCTGAGCAGCAACCGATGCCCCCCGATCAGCAAGTAACGGTTGATGCCTCAACTGGGGCGATCGCAGACCACTCTTTACCAAAACCAGACAACCACCCATGATTATCCTGGCAAACATCCTGGCGATCTATCGTCGAGAATTACAAAGCTACTTTTCCTCGCCCTTTGCCTATGTGATTGCGGGGGTGTTTTGGTTTCTCAGTGGAGTGATTTTTCTACAAACCTTGCAGGGCGCTAGTCTGAGTGCAAGTTTAGGCGATCAGGCGGGGACTGGGTCGGTGGATGTGCCCTACCTGTTGCTGGTAAATTTTTTGGGCTGGTTGGCGATCGTTTCCCTCTTCCTGCTGCCGATGTTGTCGATGGGGTTGTATTCGGAGGAGCGCAAGCGGGGCACGTTAGAATTGCTTGCCACCTCGCCTGTAACCAACTGGGCAGTGGCGGTTGGTAAGTTGTTGGGCGTGGTGACGTTTTATGTGACGCTGCTCTTGCCAGTAATGGTGTATGAGGCGATCGTCTTGAGCACGGCGGAACCAGCGGTGCAACCTGCTGTGATGGTGCTAGGACACCTCGGCTTGGTGCTGATGGCAACCTCAGTGCTGTCATTGGGAATGTTCATCTCGTCGCTGACCGACAGCACGCTGTTGGCAGCAATTCTCACCTTCGGGGTGATGTTGGTGTTGCTACTCGTTAACTGGGTGGCAGAGAGCGTCAGTGGTGGATTGGCTGATACCTTGCGGCACCTTTCGATGCTGACACATTACTCCAATTTCATTCAGGGCATCGTCGATACGAGTAGTCTGATTTTGTTTGGCAGCTATATTTTTCTCGGTGTGTTTTTGACGGCTCAAACGATCGAAGCGTTGCGATTCCAACGTTCTTAAAGTCATAAAACTCAGTGCTCCACCTCAGCGATCGGGAGCACAGACACCAGCGTTCTACCGCAATTCTGGCAGCGCCTCGGAGGTTGGTTCCACCGTCCAATCCTCCGCTCGATCGGGCGGGGTGAGTGCGCCTGTTCCTACGATGCCACCGGATACAATGATTTTGAAGGCATCTTCCACCGAGATAGACAGACTCACTACATCATTCTCGCGAACGATCGCATACCAACCCGATGTCGGGTTAGGCGTTGTAGGAATGAAAACACTCAACATTGTCTCGTTGGGGCGTGATGGCAACCCCATTCCCAAAACTCCTGTGACAAATGCCACCGCCCAGATGCCACGCCGGGGATACTCCACCAACACAACGCCCCGAAATTTACCGCTGGTATCTTTGAGAACGGTTTCCAGGAGTTGTTTTAGGGTTTTATAGACTGAGCCAGTAAAGGGAATCGCCTGGAGCAGTCGCTCTCCTAAATCCAATAACCATCGTCCGGCGATGTTGCGTGCCATCAGACCGATCAGCAGGATACAGAGCAATGGCACGGCTAAGCCCACCGATAGGTTGAGCAAATCGCCCACTAAGGGATTTAAGTCGTTAAACGGGTTGATCTGTTGGGGAATCCGGGTTAGGAACCGAACCACCCAACTGGCTACGGTAATTGTCAGCCAAATCGTGGTTGCCAATGGAATAACCACGAGTAGACCCGCAATTAAATCATTTTTTAGATCTTGCTTTAGGCGTTGTAGCACAGGTTTCGGATTCTCCATTAGTCAACTCAGCCGTCATGCCAACTCTTGTCGATCATCGCTAAGAAAGATTTACAAAAATGGGCATCACTAATAGTTGTAAAGCTTGTTAAGAATTGTTGCAAGGTTCCGTTGAAAAGAAGCGATCGCCCTTGTCTACGATCCATAGACTGGCAAGGTGAAATGGAAACAACTGCCCTCATCGGGCAGCGAATCTACCCAAATTTGCCCATAATGCGCTCGCACAATCCGTTGGCAGAGGGCTAGACCAATTCCGTAGCCATCCTCAGATTCATCCCGCTTTAAGCGAAATCGATCCTCAAAAATGCGCTCGCGATTTTCCTTGGGAATCCCCAAGCCATTGTCACAAACGCTGACCTGTACCTTTTGAGTGGTGCGGTGCAGGATGGACACCTGAATCGATCCGTGATTGGGGGTGTATTTAATGGCGTTATCAAGCAGGTTAATCAACACCTGTCGCACCCGATCGGAATCGGCATAGACCGTTGGTAGATCCGAAGGAATATCGGCTTTAAGAATTTGTGACTTCGATTGAAACTGACTCTTGAGTGATTGCAATACATCCAAACAGAGGTGCCCTAGATCAAGCTCCTGGGGTTGAATTTGCAACTCCGCACTGGTGCCCTTTGCGGCTTGCAAGATGTCCGTAATCATTCGAGCGATCGCCTTAGTTTGGGTACGGGCATGCTTGATCAATTGCAGCATCAGCTCTGGGGTAAATCGGGAATTGTGTTCCTCTTGGGGGTTGATGCCTAATTCTAATGTCTCCATGGCGATCGAAGCGGCTGTCAGCGGATTGCGTAGATCGTGTGCCAGCATGGCAATTAACTGATCTTTAAACCGTAACTTCTCTTGGAGGGCGTCTTTTTCCTGCTTTAGGCGAAAAACCTCATCTGCCAAGCGCAATACCTCGGCAGATTGGTTGACTGGGTTTGCCCCACCAAACCCCAACCCCGATTGTCCATTGACATTTAGAACCGTAGCATTGGCTTGGGTAGACTGTTTCCACTGCATCCAGCAGGTTTGCAACTGAGCCACCAGATTGCTACCTGCCAAAATTTGTCGAGGCTCAGGATAGATCTTGATCAACGTTGGTGTGGCAACTAACTTGAAATGTTCTACCAAATGGGGCTGTTCACCAACATCGATCACTTGCAGATCAAAGGCAGAGTCAGCTTCTAGTTCTCCAAGACACTCTCGAATTTGGCGAATCTTTTCAGTAGAGGTTGGACGTTGATCGACAAATAAAAGGAGTTGCAGGGGTGCTTCCGAACTCATGAGTGGTTGAACAATGCCTCCATGCTTCTAACGGCTCAGCTCAGTCCGGGTTAGCCGCTGTGCCCAACTGTAGCGATCGCCACTTTGTTTTTCCTAGAGCAATGAGTTAATCTTAGCTTTTTCTTTACATTTTGTCCCTAGGGAGAGACGATTCGCTGTAATCCTATTCCCATCCGGTGGTTTTAACGGGAGTGCTAGGGCAAGGGGGGGAGGAAAAGTTGCACATTGCATTAATTTGCCAGGGTTGGGCGATCGCAGCGATAGGATGGTGAAGAAGCACTGATGGATGGAGAATACCATTACCAGTGATTTAGCACTTGTAGCCAGCACTTTTGGGTGGAGTCTGTTTGAGGAGGATGAGAATCTTAACGCTTGCATGGGAGTTTCCGCCCCGCATTGTCGGTGGAATTGCACGCCACGTTTCAGAGCTGTACCCCGAACTGGTTGGGTTGGGGCACGATATTCACCTATTGACGATCGAATTTGGACAGGCACCGAGGTTTGAAATCGTCGATGGGATTAAAGTGCATCGAGTCGCTGTCCACCCCAGCCATCAATTTTTTCAGTGGGTGACTAGCATGAACGAGACCATGGAAGCCCATGGCTCTAAGCTACTGCAAGAGGACGGTCCCTTTGATTTGATTCATGCCCATGATTGGTTGGTGGGGGATGCGGCGATCGCGCTGAAACATACCTTTAAGCTTCCCCTGGTTTCTACCATCCACGCCACTGAGTTTGGTCGGCACAACGGCTTGCACACCCCCACCCATCACTACATTGGCAGTAAGGAAGCCCAACTCGCTGCCGAATCATGGCGTCTGATCGTATGCAGCCAATACATGCGGCAGGAAGTCCAATATGCCCTGCACGCCACCCACGACAAAATTGATGTAGTCTACAATGGCATCCGCCCTGAGAAGAAACCCCAACGCCAAGAATTTGATTATTGGCAGTTTCGCCGCCGCTTTGCTGCCGATTATGAGCGGATTGTCTACTACGTCGGTCGCATGACCTACGAAAAGGGGATCCAGGTGCTAATTAGGGCTGCTCCTCAGATTCTTTGGGAAACGGGGGGAACGGCTAAGTTTGTCATCATTGGCAGTGGCAGCACCGACCCCCTAAAGCAATTAGCCTGGGAGTTGGGGATCTGGGAAAAGTGCTATTTCACCGGGTTTATGCCTGATGATGATTTGAATAAATTTCAGACGATCGCCGATTGTGCCGTATTCCCCAGTTTATATGAACCCTTTGGCATTGTTGCCCTGGAAAGCTTCGCCGCCCGTGTCCCGGTGGTGGTGTCGGATACAGGGGGCTTGCCAGAGGTGGTGCATCACACCAGAACGGGGATTGTCACCGCAACCAACAATGTTGACTCGCTGGCATGGGGCATTTTGGAGGTTTTGAGAAACCCCGGTTATGCCAAGTGGTTGATCGACAATGCCTATGCCGATCTCGATCGACGGTTTAACTGGGCAAAGCTGGCTCACCAAACCGAAGTGATTTACCAACGGGTCTTGGAGGAGCGGCAGGAAACAGAGTGGTAGGAAAAGATGCAGGTTAGGAACCTGATTAACTAGCACTTGCCATAAAACTGAACAAAACTGAACAAATTACTCTGAACAAAACTGCATCGACATTTTCTTTTCGCTGGGACAACCTAGTTAATAGCAATCAAAGAATTTGAGTAAGAGATTATTTCACTTCTCAATTTTGATTAGTTGTATTACAAAGTTCTTGGAGCAGCTATCATGACCTGGTCAAAGTTTTGCGCGTCTATCCCATCTCCTATTATCCTAGCAACTTGTGGAATTATTGCCTTTTCGTTTGGATTTGAAGCTAATCAATCTCCAACCTTTCCAAAGCCATTCAAAGATGCATTGAATTGGTCGAAGCCCATACTCAATTTGCCAATTCCCTATGCCAAAGGTGCAGGGTTATTTGCCGTATCAATTTTGCTAGGATCAAAAGCAATTGATATTAGAACCAAAGAACTAGTTGATGAGCAAGCCACCAAGGACACAAAGAAGCAACTGGATATTTCCATAAAAAAATACCAGACCCGTTACCAAAAAAGATTAGATTGTTTGACTGAAGAATTGCGGACTATCCGCCCAGATATACCTGATGAGAAATGGAAGGAAATCAGGAATGCTATCAGGGAGATCGAAGCAATTGACAAGAAAGCCGAAGAAGATTCCCAAACGTTCATTGAGGTTGAAAAATGGTTAACAGGCAGAGACCATGCAAACATGAAACAAATGCTAAATGTTGCCTTGAAAACTACTTTTCTGAAATATCAGCTGAATCGACAACAAAAGGCGGCGTTTAAGAAGGATATGCGTAAGTGCATCAATTGGCTATACTTCAGTTTTGTTGATGAAGTCTATTATCCAATGGATGAGGAAAGCCATGCCTCAGCCATGAAATTGGCACCGAACGCACATGATTGGTACACATGTGCAATCACCACTGCTGGTGATTACATGAAGAAAGCATTGGACAAGAAGAAACTCGATCTCGATCTGCTTGAGATAGATTCTAGAATTGAGCGGTTACTAGAAGGATTAAAAGAGATCGCTGAAAGCGCTTCGCCTTCCTACAATTATGGGAAAAGCATATCTCCAGGAACAGCTTCAATTCCTAAAGCCTCCTAAAAAGCCTAGCTTTTAGGGTATGCAATCCTTTCATACTGCGGAATTTTACTATTCTAGATTCCTGGCTTCCTTGAGAAGCTAGGAATCTTTATGTGCACAGCAAAACCTGCATCAAAGAGGTCCATTTGGCTGATCAGTTTGTGGTGTACCGTTGTTAAGATCGTTGTCCACTTCGTCGTAAAGGTCTTGTAGTGCGTCCATAACGTCCCTGGACCCTGGAACACCCTCTAAAGCTCCTTGTATTCTAACTATAATTTCTTTATATCTTTCAAGCCGGCGTCTAGTAACCCCTGGACTCCATTGAGTCATTACTTTAACTCCTTCTAGAACAAGTGAATTATTAAATTCATCCAGTCGAATTTTATCACGCTATTAATATCTATAGGCAATAGATGAATGTTCTCCCAATCAGGAGGAATGATTCATCACTCATCTGATTGACGGGTAAACAATTCTTCTATGCTCAAACCTTGCTACTCTAGAAACGAGTTCTCTGGAGCAAGCTGTGTTTTTTAGCATCATCATTCCAACCTACAACCGCCGACCCATTCTAGAGAAGTGTCTGCGGGCATTGGAGCAGCAACGATCGCCCCAAGATGGCACCATCATGGGCTACGAAGTGGTGGTGGTGGATGATGGTTCGACCGATGGCACGGTGGAATGGTTGCGATCGCATTCAACCGAGTTTCCCCACGTCCGCCTATTTGAGCAAGATCACCAAGGACCTGCCGCTGCCCGCAATCTAGGACTACAGCAGGCAACGGGAGACACGATTATTTTTATTGATAGCGATCTGGTGGTGACCGAGCACTTTCTCCATGCCCATGCGTGGGGGTTGGCGCAGGGGGCGCGAAAGTTAGGGAGCGATCGCCTGTTTACCTATGGTCGAGTGATCAATACCTGCAACTTTGACAATCCCAGCAACGAACCGTTTAAGCCAACCGACTTTTCAGCGGCGTATTTTGCCACGGGAAATGTGGCGATCGCCCGTCATTGGTTGGATCAGGCAGGGTCGTTTGATACCCGGTTTCAACTCTATGGTTGGGAAGATTTAGAACTGGGGGTACGGTTAAAACAGTTGGGATTGAAGCTGATCAAATGTCCCGAAGCAGTGGGCTATCACTGGCATCCTCCGTTTACCCTCAATCAGTTGCCCCGGCTGATCGATCGGGAGATCCAACGGGGTCGTATGGGGGTGTTGTTTTATCAAAAACATCCCACCTGGGAAGTGCAGATGATGATCCAGATGACCTGGCTACACCGAGTGTTGTGGGGGATTCTTTCCTTGGGTGGGCTGTTAAATGAACGCACCCTAGCTCCACTTTTGCAATGGTTGATCGATCGGGGCAACCCCCAACTAGCATTGGAGGTGACTCGCATCTTTCTCAATTGGTATAACGTCCAGGCAGTCTACGATGCCTATGCGGAGTTGGGACAGAAAATTGGCTAATGGCAAATTGTTGATAATAACCGGGAACGTTGCGTCAGCAGGTCTGGGATGAGCAACTATAGCTTGAGCGCTTTAAAGCGCAGCAGTAGATCGAGACGGTTTTGGCAATCTGCCTTTAGCTGCTCAAAACGTTGGATGAATTCGAGCGATCGCCCCTGCCCTGCTGCCAAATCACACAGATCTTGCAGCAGGGCAGTTTCTTGATCGGAGGACGTTACACACCTGCCTCTTACCCATACTCACTTGTTGACTGCTTGATGACTCACAATGTTAATGATCATGCCATTGGGATCTGCCACGAAAAATCGCCGCACGCCCCACGGTTCGTCCGTTATGGGGTATACGATATTGAGACCTGCTGCAACCGCCGTTGCATATAAGGTATCTACATCGGTCACCTCCACCGACACATGAGGATGGAAACCTGATGGATCAGCCGTCAATACACTGATTTGGGTGCTTCGATTGTCGGAGTTGACGAATGTCATGATCCAGCCAAGATCCATTGCAAGATCTAGTCCTAAAAAGGTGGTGTAAAAGGCGCGACTCTCTTCATACTGGTGCGCCTTAATATTTGGTACGACTCTCCGGATGCTCATGTGTTGTTCCCTTCATTACCGCCGAGTTGATTCATAGACTGCATTGTAACTAACAGAATCAACGACATTGATTTCCCCGCTGCAATTTCTTGCTTCGCTTTCCAGGCTGCCGATAGGGTGGGTTGCGATCAAGTCGTGGAGAAAGACTCGCAGTCCGCAATTGCCTGATGTAAATTAGGAGGCTAGAAGAAATAACCTAAACTTTTAGCCACTAAGAGCTAACCTAAAAAAGACCTAATTTCTTCGTGCTCAAATGCTTGATGCTGAAGTTGAAGAAACAATCCAAATCAAATACGAACAACTCGCCCCGTATCTAAACGAAACTGGTAAGCGGATATGGGCAGCAGTCGAAGCATTGAGCTTGGGACATGGTGGAGTGACAAGCGTCTGTCGTGCAACGGGGTTATCGCGAACGACAATTCATGCTGGGATCGATGAACTAGCGTATAGCCAAACAGAAGCATTTACGGTTGAGGATTATGGAGTCGTGCGACGCAAAGGAGGTGGACGCAAACCAGTCATCGAGAGTGACCCGACGGTGTTAGAAGACCTGGAGCAGTTGATTGACCCTGGGACTCGTGGAGACCCCAAAAGTCCGTTACGATGGACGACCAAAAGCACGACGAAATTAGCCCAAGCACTCCAGGCAAAAGGGCATCAAGTGAGTCAACGCACCGTTTGTCGATTGCTGTGGGAGATGGGATACAGCTTACAGTCGAATCGGAAAACCCAAGAAGGCAAATCCCATGTTGAGCGCGATGCACAGTTTGAGCAGATCAGCCAAAGCGTCAAACAGTTTCAACACCAACCCCAACCCGTAATCTCGGTGGATGCGAAGAAAAAAGAATTCATCGGCAACTACAAACAGACGGGAGTGGAATGGGAACCCAAAGGGGAACCAACCCTGGTGAAACCCCATGACTTTGTCGATAAACAACTAGGCAAAGTCATTCCCTACAGCGTTTACGACCTGAGTTTGAATCAAGGATGGGTGAGTGTCGGCATTGACCATGACACGGCACAGCTAGCCGTTGCAACGATTGGGCAGTGGTGGAAGCAGATGGGTCAATTTTCCAGCGTCACTGTTGTACTAGATTCAAAATTTGTTGGGCTTCCTGCCCTCGCCCTTGCTGAAGCAAGAGGTTGGCGTATGCCTGATAAGTTGATGTAACAAACTCTTGAGTAAATTCTTGCTGGCTAGCAACAGGTAATTCTTGTAGGTTTGCTCGAAAGCCTTCCATAATCTCAACAAATTCAGCATAGACCTCAATAGCTTCTGCGTCCCGACCTAAAACAGAGTAAAGCTCCCCTAGATCGCGTAGGAGAAAACTTAAATTCCAGCGGTTAACTGTTGTCTCTCGATAAATTGCAAGTTGCTGCTCATAGGATTCAACAGCTTGTTCATATTGCTCTAAGTCACGGTAAATATCCCCTAATTTCCCAAGAGCATTCGCTTGTTGAGCTAGATTACTAGCTTCTCTAGCAAAGTCTAGCGCTTGCTGATAAAACTCAAGTGCTTGCCAGTTCCGATCTGAGCTATCGTGACAAAAAATGCCCGCATTTCCGCTCCAAATACGACAGATATCACCCAACCCCTGCAATGCTCTGCTCTGTTCAGTTCGGTTTTCAATTTCAGATGCAATGGTCAGGGCTTGCTGGTAATACTCAAGTGCCTGTCGCGGTTGCCCCATCAAATCATACAGATAGCCTAAAGTGTTTAAGGTTTGGCTTTCTCCAGAGCGATCGCCAATTTCTTGATAAATATTTAGAGCTGCCTGCAAGAATGGTAAAGGATCTCTTTCAAGTTCTCTAAGAGCCTGCTGCCCTTGCTCCAGTAAGTGGGCTGCCTCTAGTTGCCGTTCTTCAAAAGGCATTTGTCCATAAACTAGAGCAGGATTTATCGCTAAAACTAGGGTAGAAAAACCAAAAGCCCAGAGAGACTTTGGCTTGAACTTATGGAGTAATTGATGTAGAAACATAGTCATAAGAAGTAAAGGCAACCAATCAGACAACGAACCTCTAAATCTTGATGTCTGTCATTCCCGCCAACTCATAAAACTTTACGTAGATAGAGTCAGGAAAAACGTGGATTAAACAAACAACTAGTAGCAGTGAATTTGCGATCGATCGCGTACAGTTAGCTCAAATATATTCTGTGTACAGAGTAGCATAGCTACCCTAGTGCAGTGGATTGCCAAAAGCCTCTTAGTTATCCGGGCGAAGACCCCGAAAATCCCGAACAGCACTGTTGTTTGAATTACAAGTTGAGGCAGCAAGTTGAATTTTTCGTTAGGATGCAGGAATAAGTCTTTTCTAAAAATTGGAGACTATTTTGTACGGAGCCGATCCGAAAGATAAGCATCCAATGAAGGGATTTCCGCAAATCTGCTTCATTCAGAACACCGTATCAAATCCCAATATCATCATTGGAGATTACACCTATTACGATGATCTGATGATCAGGTAATCCGATCGTTACTTGAAATAGCTTGGTGGAATTGGGAGATCGAAAAGATTACCCGCAATTTGGATAAGATCGTATCGGCAAATATTGAAGCTTTGATCGGTTGTGAGTAGAAGCGCAGAAAACAACACACCCAATTGGACTAGGCAGCTAGAAATAGAGCGATCGGGTGGTTTTAGCAATGGTAATTTTTCCGCTTTTCCATGGAAAAGCTTCCGATCTTTTCTCACATGATCAAACTATTTCTGACTGACAAACCGAACCCTATTACTTAGGATGGCACCATCATCCCAATTAGGAAGGAATTATGGCTCCAGGAATGTTGGTCAAAGGCAAATGGACAACCGAGCGGAACGATCACGATCCAACGGGTAAATTCAATGAAAAACCGACAACGTTTCGCGATCGCATCACTGCCGATGAATCGAGCCGGTTCAAGGCGGAGGCAGGACGCTATCACCTCTACGTTTCCTTGGCGTGTCCGTGGGCGCATCGCACCTTGATTATGCGAGAACTGAAAGGATTGAATCATGTCATCTCCGTCTCGATCGCCGATCCGATTCTTGGCGACAAGGGCTGGCGGTTTCCTGAACCATCAGTCGCCATTTCTGACTCGGAAAATTCCACTCAGTATTTGCAAGAGATCTATGTGAAAGCAGATCCTCAATTCACTGGTCGAGTCACCGTTCCAGTGTTATGGGATAAACAAAAACAAACGATCGTCAACAACGAATCTCGCGAAATTATGCGCATGATCGACGTAGAGTTTGCAGAATTAGCAACGCAGAAAATAGACTTGTATCCACGCGATTTACAACAACAGATCGATGAAACAATCGATGCGCTCTATCTACCCATCAATGCGGGTGTCTATCGGGCTGGGTTTGCCACTTCGCAAGCAGCTTACGAAGAAGCGGTGACTGAACTCTTCGAGAATTTAGATCGCTGGGAAACTATTTTGAGTCAGCAGCGCTACCTATGTGGCAATCAACTCACGGAAGCCGATATCTGTATGTTCACAACACTGTATCGCTTTGACTCAGTCTATTACAGCCACTTTAAGTGCAATCTACGACAAATTCTTGACTATCCAAATCTTTGGAATTATCTCAAGGATCTCTATCAGCGTCCCGACTTTAAGGCGACATGCGATCTAGACACTATTAAGCGCGGCTATTACAGGAGTATGGTGGATATTAATCCAAATCGCATTGTGCCCAAGGGTCCAATCATCGCGTTTGATGAACCGCATGATCGCGATCGCTACTCCGTTGCACCCCGATCGGTTGGGCAATCAGAATTGGATTGAAAGAGCTTGTATCGGAGAATTTTTAACGATCCTGGAAGTCGGCGATGGAACGGGTTAGGTCGATCACAATCCTGCCGTCAAAATTGGCAATCGGAGGAGCAACTTTCACCAGTTGCACTCGCACCTGATCCACTCCACCCCCTGAGAGAGCGAGTTGGGCGATCGCCTCTGCCAATTTCTCAATCAAGGCAAATTTGGAGGTTTGAATCAGAGTTTGGATGGATTGAACAATGTCGCTGTAGTCGTAGGTATCAGCCAGGCGATCGCTCGCTCCCGCGATCGACAAATCTAGCCAGAGACTCAGACTCACTTCAAACCATTGCCCCAAGCGTTGCTCCTCCGGCAAGAATCCGGTGTACCCGTAAGCCCGAATGCCTTGAATGTGTAAACAATCCTGAGTCATGGCTCAAATCCCCGCTCTAAAATCTCCAGAATATCTTCGACGGGTTGACCCAAGATCCGCGATAGGGGAACTAGAAGATTGCCATCAATCTCCTCTCCCGCATAGATAGCTTCTAGCTTTTCTTTGGAAAGGCGATAGGAATCACAAAATCGAACAAATTCCTTATCGCTGACATCCAACTCTTCCTGGCGATCGCGCAACAACAGGGCAATCGCCGCTACCCCCGTTGTCGGAGCGGCTGTTTTCGCCAGATATTTTTGCATCAACTCGTCAATTTGGGCGGTTGTTCCTCCCGACAAGCTAATCAAGTCATAACAAGCAAGACGAAGCGCCTTTCGGAGTTTTTCGTCATCGTTGAGCACATCAACAATGCGTACTGCAAAATCAGGTTTGCAGAAGCCTACCAGTTCTTCTTCATAGGTAACGGAAACGAAGGAATCAGCAGGATAGAACTGCCAAGCTTGAGGCTCATCAGCTAGCGTCATGGGTCAGGTCTCCGTAGGCAGATGACATCTTAATAGACTACCAGTACGGGGTGGGAAAGCGCTTAGCTGTTGGCGGATGACCGATTATTGATATTACCAGTTGCCGTCAGTTGACATAATAATCCCGTGTTCCCTTTGCCTCGATCGCCTCGCCCAACCGATTTAGGGCATGAACATAGGCAGCTGTGCGTAGAGGAATGGTTAAGTCTTGGGCGATCGTCCAGATCTTCTCCGTTTCCTCCGTAATATTCATCTCCAACCGATGGTTGACCTCCTCCAGCGACCAATACAACCCGTTACGGTTTTGCACCCATTCAAAGTAGCTGACGGTGACGCCTCCCGCATTGACCAAAATGTCGGGGAATACATAGATTCCCTTTGCATCTAAAATGGCGTCAGCACCAGAGGTAATTGGACCATTTGCCACTTCAAACACAAATTGAGCTTTGATAGCATCGGCGTTTGTTTCGGTAATTTGGTTCTCTAGGGCGGCGGGAACCAGCACATCCACGTCTAGCGCTAGCAATTCTTCGTTGGTAATCACCGTGTGATCGACGATATTACAGACCGTGCCTTTGCAATACATGGCTTTGAGATTGCGGCTGGCGTCCTTATATTGTTTAATGCTGGGAATATCTAGCCCCTGTTCGGCATAAATCCCACCTTGGGAATCGCTCACCGCCACAAGTTTGTAGCCAGCGCGAAATAGCAATTCTGCCACCACACTTCCCGCATTGCCAAAGCCTTGAACAGCAACCGTAGTTTCTGAGGGAATTTTGCCAAATTTTGCTAGGGCGGTGCGAATGGTGAAGAAAGCCCCCATGCCCGTAGCCGTTTCCCGCCCCAAACTACCGCCCATAGTGACGGGTTTGCCCGTGACAACGGCGGGGGTAAATTGGCGGCGAATCGTGCTGTATTGATCGACCATCCAACCCATGATCATTGGGTTGGTGTAGACATCGGGAGCGGGAATATCCACATCGGGTCCAATAAAATCGGCGATCGCGTCTACATAGCCCCGCGTCAACCGCTCCAGTTCAAACTTCGATAATTCCTTGGGATTGAGGGTAATCCCTCCTTTTGCCCCCCCAAGGGTAGGTTCATCACCGCACATTTAAATGTCATCCAAAATGCCAGGGATTGCACCTCATCTAGCGTGACGTTGGGATGAAAGCGGACTCCGCCCTTGGTCGGACCCCGACTGTCGTCGTAGCGGACACGATAGCCTTGAAATACTTGCAAAGCGCCATTATCCATCCGCACGGGAATAGACACACTCAAGCTAGATTTGGGATAACGCAACCGTTCGACCACATCCTCCGCCATCACCACGTGTCGCAGCGCTTTTTCTAATCGCTGGTTGGCATCGGACAACAAAGTATTGGACATAAAACACTCCTTAAACCAGGTAAATTCTAAGGTTGAGCCATCTGTGCCATTGGTGCCAAAATTAATTTTGGGCAATGCACCAAACGATCGTGGGCAACCTGGTTGGTACAAGATCTATAGTGCCTTGACAAAACTGTATCAAAGACTACTAAATAATAAATCTTTGTAATTCTTTTGGCTTTGAAAAAGTTTTCAGTGAAGATGGAGAAATGGAGTGTTTAATGAGGAGAAGTCCTTATCTGCTCTGCAAGCTCCTATCCTAGAGTATGGGTAAGTGTGTCTTTGCATCGACCTGTGATCGAACTGGTGAGGGAAGTGCTCCCACCCTCCTACGTACTCCCCTGTAGTGTTGGTTGACCCTGAATTCATGACTATAGATTCTCCAAAACACCCAATAAAACTTGATTGGCACACCCTAGAGGTCGAAAAAGTTTCAGAATTATTGCAAAGCGACCTCGATAGAGGGCTGACACCCGAACAAGCGCAAGAGCGCCTGGCGCAATACGGTGCCAACGAGCTACAGGAAGCGGCAGGACGCAGTACCCTGAGCATTTTGATTGATCAGTTTAAAAACATCATGCTGATCATGTTGATCGCCGTAGCGATCATTTCAGGGGTAATGGATTTGATCGATCTGCGAGCGGGCAGTGTGGGCGAGAACAATCTCCCGTTCAAAGATACGATCGCCATTTTGTCGATTGTGGTGCTCAATGGGATTTTGGGCTACGTGCAAGAAAGCCGAGCGGAAAAGGCACTGGCAGCCCTCAAAAATTTGGCATCGCCGCGTGTCCGGGTAAATCGTGATGGAGCCATCAGTGAGATTGCGGCGAAGGAACTAGTGCCAGGGGATCTAATGCTGCTAGACGCAGGAGTGCAGGTTCCGGCAGACGGACGCTTAGTGGAGGCAGCAAACCTGCAAATTCGGGAAGCGGCATTGACGGGCGAGGCCCACGCGGTGAGCAAACAAGTCAATGTCAACTTGCCCAATGACACGCCCTTGGGCGATCGGGTCAACGTGGTCTACCAGGGCACAGAGGTGTTGCAGGGTCGTGGGTCTGTCCTTGTCACAGGCACAGGCATGCAAACGGAATTGGGCAAGATTGCCACCCTATTGCAATCGGTCGAAGCCGAACCCACCCCGTTGCAACAACGCATGGACCAACTCAGCAAAGTGTTGGTTTCGGGTGCACTGGCACTGGTGGGATTGGTGGTGGGGGTGGGCTTGCTTGTCTCTGGATTGGGCAGCTTCCGGGAATTGCTGGAAGTCTCCCTCAGTATGGCAGTGGCGGTGGTTCCAGAGGGGTTGCCCGCTGTGATCACCGTTACCCTGGCACTGGGAACCCAACGGATGGTGCGACGCAATGCCTTGATTCGTCGGCTCCCTGCCGTGGAAACATTGGGATCAGTCACCACAATTTGTTCCGACAAAACGGGCACCCTCACCCAAAACAAAATGGTGGTGCAGTCGTTGCACCCAGCGTTGGCTTCTTTTCAAGTGACGGGTACGGGCTATGCACCGGAGGGGCAATTCTATCAAGGCGATCGCCAAATCTCACCCCAGGAAAATGCCGAATTGCAAAGCCTCCTGTCCGCCTGCATCCTGTGTAATGATTCTGTCTTGCAAAAGGAAAATGGCGAGTGGGTGATTTTGGGTGATCCAACGGAGGGGGCACTGATTGTCGTGGCAGCGAAGGCAGGCATCGATCGCCACCAATTAGTCGATAAAATTCCCCGTGTGCTGGAGTTTCCCTTCTCCTCTGAGCGCAAGCGCATGAGCGTGATTTGTGATGCCCAGGGAGAGGGGGCAAACCAATTTTTGTCAGGCTTACACCCGTTGCCACCCCTGGTAATGTTCACCAAAGGGTCTCCCGAATTGGTGCTAGAACGGTGCCAATATCTGCGTTTGGATGGTCAGATGCAACCCTTGACAGCCGAACAGCGCGATCGCATTCTCGATCGCAATAACCAACTAGCATCGAAGGGGTTGCGCGTCCTGGGGTTTGCCTACAAACCATTGAGCGCGATCCCCGCCGAGGGCAGTGACGAGCAAACGGAGCAAAATTTGGTCTGGTTGGGGTTGGTAGACATGCTAGACGCACCCCGCCCCGAAGTGCGAGACGCCGTAGCCCGATGTCGCACAGCAGGCATCCGTCCAATCATGATCACGGGCGATCACCAATTGACAGCACGGGCGATCGCCCACGATTTGGGGATTGCAGACGCCGGAGACGAAGTGCTAGTGGGGCGCGATCTAGACAAATTTAGTCCTCAGGAGTTTGAAGACTGTGTCGATCGCGTCAGCATCTATGCCCGGGTTGCGCCTGAGCACAAACTCAAAATTGTCCAAGCCCTCCAACGGCGCGGTAAGATTGCGGCAATGACGGGGGATGGAGTCAACGATGCCCCTGCTCTAAAACGGGCGGATATTGGCATCGCCATGGGGATCACGGGCACGGATGTCAGTAAGGAAGCCAGTGACATGGTATTGCTAGACGACAACTTTGCCACGATCGTCTCCGCCACCGAAGAAGGGCGTGTGGTCTACACCAACATTCGCCGCTTCATCAAATACATTCTTGGATCAAACGTGGGTGAGGTGTTAACGGTGGCTGCCTCGCCCTTGCTACTGCCGATGACGGGCGTTCCCCTCAGCCCTCTACAAATTTTGTGGATGAATTTAGTGACGGATGGCTTGCCCGCCCTAGCCTTGGCAGTGGAACCAGCGGAACCCGATGTGATGAATCGCCCACCCAATGATCCCAGGGAGAGCATTTTTGCCAGGGGACTCGGAGCCTACATCATCCGCATTGGGGTCGTTTTGGGAATTATTGCCATCACGCTGATGGTATGGGCATACGGCTATACTCATTCCACGGCTGGCGATCCCGATCGCTGGAAGACGATGGTATTTACCACGTTATGTATTGCCCAGATGGGGCATGCCCTGGCAATTCGATCAAATACACAACTGACGATCGAATTAAATCCCCTATCCAATCCCTACGTGCTGGCATCGGTGGTGTTTACTACCATCCTGCAACTGCTGCTGATTTACGTTGCACCCCTGCGCGATTTCTTTGGCACCCATTGGATCAGCCCATTTGAATTGGCGATCTGTTTTGGCTTTAGTGCGCTGATGTTTGTGTGGATTGAAGTGGAAAAACTGGTCGTTCGCTGGTACAAGCGGAGACGGTAGCATGGAGAGATGCTTGCGCCACCGTTGCCATGTACTTAAGAACGTTGCACCTCCAGCAATTTCGCAACTATGCCAACCAATTCGTAGAATTTAATGCGGCAAAGACGATTTTGCTGGGAGACAATGCCCAGGGAAAATCCAATTTGCTAGAAGCGGTGGAATTGTTGGCAACCCTGCGATCGCACCGGGCAACCCGCGATCGAGAGTTGGTGCAGGAGGGGCAAGAAACCGCCTATGTCACCGCCAACCTGGAGCGGAGTTTGGCAACCGCTGATTTGGCGCTGGTGTTGCGGGCGAGTGGCAGGCGTACCGTTGCCCTCAACGGCGAAACCTTGCGACGGCAAGCCGATTTTCTGGGGGTGATGAATGCCGTGCAGTTCTCCAGTTCGGATTTGGGGCTGGTGCGTGGTAGCCCCGGACAACGACGGGACTGGGTGGATGCACTGCTTACCCAACTGGAGCCAGTCTATGCCGCGATCTTGCAGCAGTACAACCAAATTCTCCGCCAGCGCAACGCGCTGCTGCGACAAAAACAGGAGAAGCCACCAATGGCTTGTCTACCCTTGATCCCCACCAACTAGCGATTTGGGATTTGCAATTGGCGATGGCAGGAACGCGGATTATGCGCAGGCGATCGCGGGTGTTGCATCGCCTCGCCCCACTGGCGCAGATGTGGCACCATGCCATCAGCGATCGGCGTGAAGAGTTACAGGTGCGCTACGTTCCCCACGTTCTATTAGAGCAAGACGATCCGGCGGTGATTCAGGCGGCGTTTTTAGACCAGTTGCACCAGCGATCGATCGCCGAACAGATGCAGGGAACTACCTTAGTTGGTCCCCACCGCGATGAGGTCGAATTTACCATCAACCAGACCCCCGCTCGTCAATACGGCTCCCAAGGACAACAACGGACGCTGGTATTGGCGTTGAAATTGGCGGAGCTAAAGCTGATCGAAACAGTGGTCAACCACCCCCCCCTATTACTCCTAGACGATGTGCTAGCAGAATTGGATTTAAATCGGCAAAATAAGCTCCTGGAAACCATCCAAGATCGCTTTCAAACGTTGATTACCACCACCCACCTGGGTGCCTTTGATGCTCAGTGGTTAAAATCTTCACAGATCTTCACCGTGTGCGATGGACAGATTTCTGCCACTAATCCCGCCAGATCGTGCTGATCGCCAGCAGACTGGTCTGGAAAGAGCAGATGAAGGAGCTAGCAAATCGCCAGTGCGCTGTTCTTGAGCAGGAACAAAACCGTACCCTAGAAGGGGAGGAGTTTCCTACTAAAACGGGTTAATTTAATTAATAGAACTGGCAAAATCAACCCAAAATCTGTTGTTTTCCAGGCTTTCGATCCATTGCTTTCTAAAGGATTTAGAATTGAAAAGTCTACTGCTATTCTAAAAACCGGAAGTTTTTGGGTGTATCAAGGCACGGGTGTAGGGGTTTTGGTGAGGAGTTTAGCTACGATACTGCAATTCAATAGCCTGTCCCATCCACTTTGAACGTTTGCCACGCTCTGCATGACATTAACATCCTCTTCTGGTAGCATGCTGGCTCTCCTGTCGCAGGGCGATCGCCGGGGTGATCTGACTCGGCGTGTCCAAGACCTGCCAGCCCATCAGTTTGCCGATCTACTTGACCAAATCACGCGAGAGTTTGAGCACTTCTTGCGGGCAATTGAGCTGGTCAATAACGAAGCCCTAGAGACCCTGCTCGAACAGATTTTAGAAGCCTTTACCCTCAAGATTGGACAGATCCTGCAAGCCGATCGTACGACGATTTTTTGGTGGATGAGGAGAAGGAGCAACTGTGGTCCAAGGTGGCGCAAGCAGAGGGAGAGCAGTCCCTAGAAATTCGCATTCCACTAGATGTGGGAATCGTTGGGCGGGTCGCCCGTACGGGAGAATGCCTCAACATTCCCGACGCCTACAATCACCCCCTGTTTAACCGGGAGGTCGATCGCCAGACGGGCTATCGCACCCGCAGCATTCTCTGCATGCCAATTTTTAGCACCAAAGATCAGGTGATCGCGGTGGTGCAACTGCTCAATAAAGCGGGCAACCAAGCCTTTGACCAAGCCGATGAGCAACAGTTTCGCCAGTTTGCCGACTCGATGGGGATCATCCTCGAAAGTTGCAACTCCTTCTATATTGCTGCCCGCAACCAGCGCGGAGTAGCAGCTCTGCTTAAAGCAACGTCGTCGTTGGCGCAGAGTTTGGATCTAGAGAAAACGCTGCGAGCAGTCATGGCAGAGGCACGGGAACTGATGAAAGCCGATCGCAGCACCTTGTTTCTGATCGATCGCGATCGCCAGGAGTTGTGGTCAAAAATTGCCACTGCCGAGGGTGACAAGCAAGTAGAAATTCGCATTCCCGTCAATCGCGGCATCGCAGGCTATGTTGCCTCCACTGGGCAAACGCTGAATATCCCCAACGCCTACGAAGACCCCCGGTTTGACCCCAGCACCGACCGGCGCACGGGCTATGTCACCCGCAATATTCTCTGTATGCCTGTATACGACTCCGAGAAGAAATTGATCGGGGTGACCCAACTAATCAACAAATACCAAGGCAGCTTTACCAGTTCGGATGAAGAATTTATGCGTGCCTTCAACATTCAGGCGGGGGTGGCGCTGGAAAATGCCCAGTTGTTTGAAAGTGTGTTGCTGGAAAAGCAATACCAGAAAGATATTCTGCAAAGCCTTTCGGATGCCGTGATCTCCACCGACATGCAGGGTAAAATCGTCACGATCAATGGAGCCGCGTTGGAATTGTTGGGGTGTTCCTCGTCGGGCGACCTAGGACGGCAGATGCAAGAACGCTGGACAGAAAAGTTAATTGGACGGTTCGTGTGGGATGTGATGCCGATCGACAATCTGCGGATGCGTTTGGAGGATAGCTTTAAAACGGGGGCAAAACATTACGTTCCAGAGCAAAGCTTGACGATCGGCGTTTTCGAGTTAGAGCGTTGGGACAACGTCCCGGCGGCTGACTCCCCAACTGCCAATAGCAAGCACTATGGGCTAGCCATTCCCGATCGCTGGCATCCGGGTCGTTATTTGCCCTGGGGAGAGGCGATCGACGGCAACCCCCAACCTACCCAAAATGCTGCCTATCTATCGATTCCCACGCCGGAAGCTCACGGTTGCCTGCCAGTGGAGGCAGTACGTGAACTGGAGCGCAGCACCAATTTGACGGTAAATCCATTGACCAATCCAGAGGGGAGTGTGCGGGGTGGCTTGGTGGTGTTGGAGGACATCAGCCAGGAAAAGCGGATGAAAACCACCATGTACCGCTACATGACCCCTGGAGTAGCGGAACGAGTCATGGCATTGGGAGACGATGCCCTGATGGTGGGCGAACGCAAGGAAGTCACCATCCTGTTCTCCGATATCCGAGGCTACACCACCCTGACCGAAAAAATGGAAGCGTCGGAGGTGGTCTCGCTGCTCAACGACTATTTTGAAACGATGGTTGAGGCAGTGTTTAACTACCAGGGAACCCTGGATAAATTCATCGGCGATGCCTTGATGGCAGTCTTTGGGGCGCCCTTGCCCCTGAAGAACCATGCCTGGATGTCGGTGCAAGCCGCGTTGGATATGCGTCGCCGCTTGGCAGAATTTAACGCTCCTCGGCGTCACTCCTCCCAACCCCAAATTTGCATCGGTATTGGGATCAGTTCCGGTGAAGTGGTTTCAGGCAACATCGGCTCCCGCAAGCGCATGGACTATACCGTCATCGGCGATGGGGTCAATGTCAGCTCTCGATTGGAGGGCTTAACCAAAGAATACGGCTGCGACATCATTCTTAGCGAGTTTACCTACAACCTCTGCCGCGATCGCGTTTGGGTGCGCGAACTAGACAAACTGCGGGTGAAGGGCAAACAAAAGCCCATCAGCATTTTTGAATTAGTGGGCGATCGCACCCATTCCCTTGACCCTGTGACAGCCGAGTTTTTAGGCATGTACCAAGCAGGGCGATCGGCGTATGTCAATATGAATTTTCGCCAAGCGATTCAATATTTTGAACAGGCGAAGCGGCTGCGAGGCAGCGATCGGGCGGTGGGGATTCATTTAAAGCGTGCCCATGAGTTTTTGCTCAGCCCCCCCTTCGAGGAGTGGGATGGAATTTACACAATGGAATCCAAATAGGGGCAATGGTCAAAAGCGGGTGAGGGGAATCGAACCCCTATCATTAGCTTGGAAGGCTAAGGTTTTACCACTAAACTACACCCGCGCACTACAATAAGCCGCACGCCTTTACTAGGATAGCACAGTTTGGAAGGATGAAAAAAGAATCCTCGTAGGGGCACGGCAATGTTATGCCCATACGTAGGAAAATTACACATTAATAAATTCGTGATTCTCAGACTAATGACTAAGCCCTTTGCCACACATTTCAAGTAAAACTTAAATCTTTTTCTAACCTTCATCAATTTCTACTTGTGGCATGCTGGATCGTACTCAAAAAAATGACCGAGCGCAACGCAAGGAAAGGTAGACTCATGGACAACAAATTGATGCTAATGATTCCCGGTCCCACGCCAGTACCGGAACAGGTTTTGCTAGCGATGGCAAAGCACCCGATCGGGCATCGTAGCGGTGAATTTAGCAAAGTGATTGCAGAAGTCACGGCGGGGTTGAAGTGGTTGCACCAAACCCAAAACGACGTGCTGATTCTGACGGCGAGTGGGACAGGAGCAATGGAAGCGGGAATTATCAACTTCCTCAGCCCTGGCGATCGCGTGTTGGTGGGCTGCAACGGCAAGTTTGGCGATCGCTGGGCAAAGATTTGTGATGCCTACGGATTGGATACGGTGCGAGTAGAAGCGGAATGGGGCAAGCCCTTGGATGTGGCTCAGTTTCGGCAACCCTTACAGGCAGATGGCGATCGCCAGATCAAAGCAGTAATCGTCACCCACAGCGAAACCTCCACCGGGGTTTTGAATGATTTGGAAGCAATTAGTCAGGAAGTCAAAGCCCACGGCGCACTGATGATGGTGGACGCGGTCACCAGCTTGGGAGCGACCAGCGTGCCGATGGATGCTTGGGGATTAGACGTGGTGGCGTCGGGGTCTCAAAAAGGCTACATGTTGCCGCCGGGGTTGGGCTTTGTTGCCGTCAGCGCCAAGGCATGGGAAGCATACGCCCAAGCGAAACTGCCATGCTTCTACCTGGATTTGGGGAAGTATCGCAAGGAAGCCGCGAAGAATAGCCATCCCTTTACCCCACCCGTGAATCTGTTCTTTGGTTTGCAGGTGGCGTTGCGGATGATGCAGGCAGAAGGGCTAGAGGCGATTTTTGCCCGTCACCGCCGCCACACCCAAGCCACCCGTGCTGCCATGCAGGCATTGGGGTTGCCCTGTTTGCCCCGATCAGGCGGCGAGTCCGGCAATCACCGCCGTTGCCCCTGTCGGGGTTGAGGCGGAGCAGGTGCGATCGGTGGTGAAAAAACAGTTTGATATTGTTCTCGCCGGGGGACAGGATCACCTGAGTGGCAAGATTTTCCGAGTGGGACATCTAGGGTTCGTTTGCGATCGCGATATTCTCACGGCGGTGAGTGCGATCGAAGCCGCCCTGCAACAACTTGGCAGTGAAACGGTGACCCCTGGTGCTGGCGTGATGGCGGCGGCGACTGTGCTCAACGGTTAATCAACTGGCTACGCAAAGATCCCCGGCTTTTTGAAAAAGCCGGGGATC
>JAAUSV010000384.1 GCA_012032525.1 Leptolyngbyaceae cyanobacterium SL_7_1 | reverse complement strand
AACCACCCAATCTCTCGAAAATCTCTGTATTAATTCCATTCGCTTTTTGGCGATCGATGCGGTTGAAAAGCCAAATCGGGTCATCCCGGACTGCCGATGGGTGCTGCCCCAATGGCATTTGTTCTATGGGATCAGTTCATGCGGTTTAACCCCAAAAATCCCAAATGGTTCAACCGCGATCGCTTTGTCTTGTCCGCTGGGCACGGTTGCATGTTGCAATACGCCCTGATGTATCTCACGGGCTACGACAGCGTCACCCTAGACGACATCAAACAATTTCGTCAATGGGAATCTAAAACCCCCGGACACCCCGAAAATTTTGAAACCGAAGGCGTGGAAGTCACCACCGGGCCCTTGGGACAGGGTATTTGTAATGGCGTCGGTTTGGCAATGGCGGAGGCACACCTCGCTGCCAAATTCAACAAGCCAGACGTGACATTGGTGGATCACTACACGTACGTAATTGTCGGCGATGGTTGCAACATGGAAGGGGTCTCAGGAGAAGCCTGCTCCCTGGCCGGACACCTGCAATTGGGCAAACTGATCACCCTCTACGACGACAACCACATCTCGATCGACGGTTCCACCGACATCGCCTTCACCGAAGACGTGGCGAAGCGGTTTGAAGCCTACGGTTGGCACGTCCAGCATGTGGAAAACGGCAACACCGATTTAGGGGCGATTCACAAGGCGATCGAAGCGGCAAAAGCCGTCACCGACAAGCCTTCCTTCATCAAAGTCACCACCACCATCGGCTACGGCTCTCCCAACAAGCAAAACACCGCTGGTATCCACGGAGCTGCCCTCGGAACTGACGAGATCACGGCGACCCGTTCCAACCTCGGTTGGGAACACGACCCCTTTATGATTCCCGATGATGCCCTCGGTCACATGCGCAAGGCAGTGGAGCGGGGGGCGAGCCTGGAAGCAGAATGGAATGAACTGTGGGCACAGTACAAAACCAAGTATGCAGAAGAGGCGGCAGAGTTCGATCGCCTGATCAGCAATCAGTTACCTGACGGCTGGGATAAAGTTCTGCCCACCTACAAACCCGAAGACAAATCCCTCGCCACCCGCAAGCACTCCGAGATCTGCTTGAATGCCTTGGCTCCCGTGTTGCCAGAGTTGATTGGCGGTTCTGCCGACCTCACCCACTCCAACCTCACAGAACTTAAGGGCTTCGGCGACTTCCAACCCGGACAATACCAAAATCGCAACGTCCGCTTTGGCGTGCGGGAACACGGCATGGGCGCAATCTGCAATGGCATGGCGCTGCATGGCTCTGGGTTAATCCCCTACGGTGCTACCTTCCTGGTGTTTACCGACTACATGCGGGCAGCGATTCGTCTCTCCGCTCTCTCTCGTGCGGGCGTGATCTGGGTAATGACTCACGACTCGATCGCCCTCGGTGAAGACGGTCCCACCCACCAGCCAGTGGAGACGATCGCCGCTCTCCGTGCTATCCCCCAGCTCACCGTCATTCGCCCCGCTGATGGCACAGAAACCGCAGGAGCCTACAAAGTCGCCGTTCTCAATGCCAACCAGCACCGTCCCACGTTGATGGCGTTCTCCCGCCAAAACGTTCCCAACCTTGCGGGTAGCTCGATCGAAGGTGTTGCCAAGGGTGCCTACCCGGTGATCGACTGCGAGGGCACTCCTGAGCTGATCTTGATCGGCACGGGAGCCGAAGTCGGGCTGTGCGTCCAAGCGGCGGAAAAGCTGACCGCATCGGGCAAAAAAGTCCGCGTCGTCTCCATGCCCTCCTGGGAATTGTTTGAAGCCCAAGATGCAGCTTACAAAGAATCCGTCCTACCCAAAGCCGTTGCCAAGCGCTTAGTGGTGGAAGCGGGCATCAGCATGGGCTGGTGCAAATACATGGGTGCGGAAGGCGATATTCTCAGCGTCGATCGCTTTGGCGCTTCGGCTCCCGGCGGCGTTTGTATGGAGAAGTTTGGCTTCACCGTAGATAACGTGGTGGCGAAGGCGACGGCGTTATTGGGGTAGGAAGTGATTAGCGATTAGCAATTAGCGGTTAGCAGTTAGCGAAAGGCGATCGCCACCCCAAAGACCTAAGACCCCCGGCTTTTCCTAAAAAGCCGGGGGTCTTGCCGTAGCCCTAATTCAAAAAGCCGGGGGTCTTTGCGTAGCCCTAGTACAGCGTCAGTTGACTGGCGGAATTGAAGAACTGGCGGTAGATCCCGTAGGTCACTAGCACCGTTGTCACCAACGTCACAAACGCCAGCATAAACATGATCAGCATTTGATAGAGCGCAGCTGTGAGTGGATCGATGCCACTGAGCAACTGCCCCGTAATAATCCCTGGCAACGTCACCACCCCCACCACCATCATGGCGTTGATCGTGGGAATCAATCCGGCTTTGATCGCTTCTCGCCGCAGGTGGGCGATCGCCTGCCACGGCGTTGCCCCCAAACACAGGTGGGTTTCGATTTCTAATTGGTTGTTATTTAAGGCGCTGACCAAGCGTTCTCCGGCGATCGCTGCCCCATTCATGGCATTGCCCAACAAAATTCCCGCCAGCGGAATCACGTACTGCGGCTCGTACCAAACCGCTGGACGAATCACGATCAGGTTAATGTAGCCCAAGGTCAACAGCGTACTGACCAACATGGCTCCCCCCACGATCGGGCAATCCAGGGCACCTTCTTGCTAATGCGATTGCGAGCTACTACCGTGGCGATCGCCAGCATCACCCCCAACACCGCCAGCACAATCCACGGGCTACGCAGGGCAAACACGATCGCCAGCAAATATCCCACCATCAAAAGTTGCAGGATGGTGCGTCCCGTGGCAACTGCCAAATTCCACTCCAGTCCTAGTTTTTGCCAGGTTGAGAGGGCGATCGCCGCCACCATCAATCCCAACGACAGGGCGATTTGAAATAAATTCAGTTCAATTAGTTCACCCACGATTTTGTGAGGTAAAGGTTTTTTAATTGTATAGCTGTTGGCAATTAGCAATTAGCGATCAGCAATGAGCAATATTTAACCCTTCCGCCTTCCGCCTTCCGCCTTCATCCTTCATCCTTTCCTCCAGACCGCAGATGAGGCAAAATAGCCTTAATTGATGCGCGTGGTGTAAGCAAGTGAATTCCATTCCCCCTCTTGATTTAACCCAACAATACAAACTGATTCAAGACGAACTCAATGGTGCTGTTCTAGAGGTGCTAGCTTCTGGTCGATATATCAACGGTCGGGTTGTAGAAACATTTGAGGAACAGTTTGCCAACTACATCGGCACATCCCACTGTGTGGCTTGCAATTCCGGGACAGATGCGCTGTATTTAGCGCTGCGAGCAGCGCAAATTGGCACAGGTGGCGAAGTGATCACCACGGCGTTTAGCTTTTTTCGTCAGCGGAAGTGATCAGTGCCATGCTTGCCGTGCCTGTGTTTGTCGATATTGACCCGCGCACGTTTAACTTGGATTTGGCACAGGTGGAAGCCGCCATCACGCCCCATACCAAGGCGATCATGCCCGTCCACCTGTTTGGGCGACCCGTGGACATGACTCAGCTGATGGAGATTGCCGATCGCCACAAGTTGATCGTCATCGAAGACTGCGCCCAAGCCACCGGAGCCGAGTGGGATGGCAAAAAAGTGGGTAGTATCGGGCATATTGGCTGCTTTAGCTACTACCCCACAAAAAATTTGGGGGCGTGTGGGGACGGAGGCGCAGTCACCACCAACGATCCAGAAATCGCCCAAACGATTCGCAGTTTGAGGAACCACGGACAAACTGGGCAGTATGTGCATGAGGCGATCGGGGTCAACAGCCGCCTCGATGCTGTCCAAGCTGCCATCCTGCAAGTCAAACTCCGCTACCTCGACCAGTGGAATCACCAACGCCAAGCTGTGGCAGAGCGCTATCGCCAGCTACTCGAACCAATTTCCCATGTGATTTGTCCGCAAGAGGTGGTAGGCGGCAAAAGTGTGTGGAATCAATACAGCATTCGCCTACCCCGTCCTGCCGACATTGTGGAAACCACAAACTTGAAATGGCGCGATCGGGTCAAACAGGCACTCATGCAGCAAAGTATCAGTTCTACGGTCTACTACCCCCTTCCCCTCAATCGCCAACCCATCTATGCCAGCCTAGGCTATCATCCGGAGCAAACCCCCGTTGCGGAGCAGATTGCCCAAGAAATCCTGTCGCTACCCATGTTCCCAGAACTGACCCAGGAACAGCAGGAACAGGTGGCTTATGGGTTAAAGGATAGTGTGTTTCAAGTGGTTAGTGAGTATTAGCAAGCGATCAGCGATTAGCCGTTAGCTCGATCTGGCTAATCGCTAATTGCTTCTAGATTACACAACTCAACTCACCCGATCGCAGACTAAAGCGGACATTCTCGCGGTAGTCTACTGGGCAATCGATCACCGCAGGCACGTCGTCTGCGAGGGCAGCTTTGAGCGTGGGTACAAAATCCATGCTCGACTGAATGCGGTAGCCCTTGAGTCCCATGCTTTCCGCTAGTTTGACAAAATCGGGGTTGGTGAAGTGGACAAAGGCGGATTCGCCGTAGTGGTTGAGTTGCTTCCACTCGATTAGCCCGTAGCCACCATCGTTGAAGATGATCGTGACAAAGGGGGTTTTGGTGCGCAACGCGGTTTCTAATTCCTGACAGTTCATCATGAACCCGCCATCGCCAGTCACCGCCACAATTTTGCGATCGGGTGCCACCAGTTTTGCTGCCAATGCGCCGG
>JAAUSV010000383.1 GCA_012032525.1 Leptolyngbyaceae cyanobacterium SL_7_1 | reverse complement strand
CAGTATAGGCTCGCAGTATAGGCTCGCAAGTTGCCAGTTGGGAATGGTTTTTATTAGCTAGCCACCGCAAAGGTGTAGAATATGGGCTAAGTAAAGATTTTCTAAGGGCTGCTTTCACTAATGTAGCTGCTGATACCAGCTCCTCTGGCTGGCAGCCTACTATAACTGTTCTTTTCCATCCGTTTTCTGTGCATTCTATATATTAAGTACTCACGCTTAATGAGCTTCGATGACCAGCAACACCGATTTAGTAAAGAAGCTAGAGCCCAGCGCCATTGACGAAATTATGATGTATTTAGCCTTCAGTGCCATGTGCACAGGCGGGCATCGTCACGGCGCTGGTCGTGATGCTGACTCTGGTCGCGCTCACGCCGTTGTTCCACGACCTGCCCAAGGCCGTGCTCGCGGCGATCATCATGACGGCGGTGTTCGGGCTGATCGATGTCGGCATCGTGCGCTCGCTGTGGAGGTGCGATCGCGTCGAGGCATGGCACGGTTTCCAGCTAAAGTGACGCGGGCGATCGCCCCCGGTACAGTCTTCGTCCCCATGCACTGGGGAGAGTTGTGGGCAGATCGAGCCGAAGCCAATGCCCTCACCCATGCCCACGCCTGTCCTAGTTCCCATCAACCGGAGTTGAAGGCGTGTGCGGTGCAATTGGTGCCGATCGGGGTGGAGTTGTTGGTTTCCCCGGCTTCAGAGTTGGTCATGACACCCTCTTGAAGAGGGCGATTCTTTACTTAACGCATCAAGGGAATAAACAGCAAGGCTAACGTCCTCCCACTCTGGACATTCCTCATTACGCTTTATTTGCTAGAAACCCCACCAAGGGCTGAAACCGATCGACCAACTCCGCCCGACTCACCACTAGGGTGGGATAGGATCGATCTCGATAATTCTCACCCGGTTGCAGCGGAAACACAGGTTGATTATCTAGAGCAACCCAGGTTCCCCCCGCCGCATGGACGATCGCCCAAACCGCTGCAATATCCCAAATCTTAGGCGTTGCCTCCACCCCACCCACCGCCACCCCGGCAGCCACCATCAACAGGTTATAACTCGCCGACCCCAACATGCGGATTTTGCAGGGGAAGGGCTGTTTCATTACGGCAGTGCTGCGGGCGCACAGATTAAAAAAATGGTTGCTGCTGGGATCGTCTGGCGTTGTTTGAATCGGTTGGTGATTTAGCCGCGCCCTTGAAGTGCCAGGTAAGCCCGATGCTCCAATCCACACCCCTTGAAAGGTTTGTCGTAAGGGGGGGACATCGATCAAGCCAAACACTGGAACACCTTGGTAGAGCAATCCCAGGGAAATCGACCACAGCGGCAAACCACGGGTGTAGTTGGTCGTGCCATCCAACGGGTCAATGATCCAACACCACTCTCGATCGGGAAACGTCTGGTCTCCCTCTTCGCTGAGAATTCCGTGATCAGGAAATGCCTGAGCGATCGCCTCGCGCAATCGATTATCTGCCCATTGATCGGAGCGGGTCACCAGGCTACCATCGGCTTTTTCCGAGGCTTGCACCTGTCCAAAGTCCTGGAGCAGTTTTGCCCCTACCTCAGTGGTGATGGCTTCGACGGTTGTGGCGATCGCATTCCAATCGGTCATACGGGTAGACGGGTTAATCAAATTCGGTTTGTAGAACCTGGGCGATCGCCTTGGCAGCGTTGGTGCGGAACTCTTTGACATCCACCTGGTTGAGAATCCCCACCGCCAACACCATCCCGATCGCTTGACAGGCAAACACCAGACTAAACGCCCAAATTGTTTGGGAAAACAAATTGCCGCCCCACATCCAGCAATATCCCACCCGTCACCGTTGCCGTTGCCTGGGACACTGCCTGTGCCAAGCCCCACGCCCCCACAAACGTTCCTGCGGTTTCCGCAGCGGTGAGATCGAGCATCAGACTCACTGCCCCATTGGTCAAAATCCCCGATGCCAACCCAAATAGGATGACTGCAATCTTGAGCGCTTGGACGTTTTGCCCAAATCCAGCGGCGATGATCAAAATGAAACAGGCGGCGGTGAGCAAGCAACCCAGTCGAGTGGTGGTTTGTTTGCCCAGTCGCGGCACGATCGCAAATCCAGCCGTTGCCATCCCCCCCAGGATGCCGTAGCCCCAGTATTTGTTCAATCCAGCACTCTCACCGATCGACATGCCAAACACTTCACGGGCGTAGGGTTCCAGCACAGGTTGTTGGAGAAACAGGCTGATGGTCATCACCAGCAGAAAACCAAAGAAAATTCCCGTTTGACGGCTGGCAGTCAGGATTTTCAACGCTTTGCCCAGGGTGATTTGGTCATCGCGACCCTGGAGGGACGATCGCGATCGAAAGCGGGAATATTTTTCTCAATCCCAGCGGTCGCCAGGATGCCGATGATCATCACGGCGATCGGCACAACTAAAAACAAGCGATTGATCACAGGTTGCAGCGTCTGCGGGGTTAACCCTTCCAGCATGGTTTCGCCGATCACGGCTCCCACGACAATCCCCACCATCAGCATTGACCAGACGATCCCCACCAATTTCGAGCGATTGTCCTCATCTGACACGTCCACCAGCAGCGCCGTAAAGGGCGTGGCTCCCGCACTGATGCAGCAGCCGTAGAGGGCAAACATCAGCGCCAATAACCCCACCCAGCCGATCGTTGGTAGCGTCCAACCCACGGCGGCGGCACTGGCTCCCAGTTGCCAGACCACTTGTACTGCAACAAATAGGCAAACCACCTGCAACACTAATCCCGTCCAAATATACCCGGTGCGGTGATAGCCTCGAATCGGCTTGCTGTCAGACAATTGCCCAAACCAGATGCGGGCAGGGGCAACAAATTGGTACATTGCCAGAGCACCAGCGGCGATCGTCCCAGGAATGCGCAATTCGGAAATTAGCACTTGGTTGAGCACTCCCAGGGTGAGCAGGGACAAGATCCCCAAGCCCATCTGAAATAGCCCCAGCCGTACCATCGTGAACAAATTGATGATAGGAAGATCAGTCTGTTTTGCATCGGCGACTGAAAAATCACTGGTTTCCATGAACGTGATTCAACCTCATCAGTACAAGAAGATTGTGAATGGCAAGCTTGAGCCGCAATTTATCGTTGCTTTCCTTCCTCACTGTAAAGCAAAGTGTTGCGATCGGTGATCCACCCAATTTTTCCTACCTACCCGTTGACAATCAAAAGATGCATTGGCTATATTTAGAGCGAGCGTTCGATATAAATTAGATATTCCACTGATGCCCAAAATTTGATGCCCAAAATTGTCGATCAGGAGCAATACCGCAAAGAACTGCTCCGCAAAGCATTTGACCTGCTAGCGGAGAAGGGCTATGCCAACGTTACCACTCGTCAACTTGCCAAAGAGCTGGGCATTTCCACCGGAGCAATGTATCACTACTTCCCCAGCAAGAAAGCCCTGTTTGAGCAGTTGGTTGAAGAAATGGGACAGCAAGACGTGGGGATGTTGCAGCGGAGGGTGGCTGGGGCAACTAGTCTAAACCAGCGAATCACTATGTTGGGTACATTCCTGATTGAAAACGAAGCTTACTTTGTCAAACAAACCGCCATCTGGACGGACTTCTGCATGAATTCCAACTTGGAGGAGATGACGAGTAACGATGTTTTCAGGCGGGTGGATCAGCGCTATCGACAGGCGATCGCCGAGGCTCTAAATCTCGCCGATCCCCGCATGGCGCAATTCATCTGGACATTGGTAAACGGAGTGCTAGTAGAGCAAGTCAGCAATCCAGACGCAGGCGGGTTTGCGGAGCAGATCGAGTTGTTGACTGCAATGCTGATCGCCTATTTTGAGAAATTTCCAACGTGAGATTTTTTTGAATTCTATTTATAACGACCGCTCGAATTTAAACAACCCTAGAGGTAACTATGATCCACTTGAATCCGCTACCACTTTCCTGCGCATTTCAACCGTTAGCAGAATTCTGGCATCGGCTAAAACTGGTTATTCCCATGCTGCACGTCCAGACCCTGCCTGCCTTTCAGCCGTTTGTCGCCCTGGTTGCTGGAGATTCCAGCCTGGACGTAGTTGGAGAAATGAGCCTTGCCTTGATCAAAACCCCCTCCTTTGAGCACGCAGTCGCCTATTTGCAGCAAGATCCTGCCTGTGCCGCCCTGATTGCCGAACGCTACATGACTCCTCCCCACGATCTAGATGCCTTGCTCCACTGCCCCCCTGACTCCTTGGGCTACCTCTATGCCACCCAAATGAAAGCGCGAGGCTTTCGAGCCGAAGAATTGTATGAGGGCATGGCGATCGACTCCGACAGTAGCTACGTCGAAGCCCGACTCAGCCAAACCCACGACATCTGGCACCTGATTACCGGGTTTGGCGTCACAGGCATCGACGAAATCGGCTTACAAGCCTTTCACCTCCCCCAATTTCCCTACCCCCTTGCCATCGCCCTACTTGCCAGCAGCACTATGTCTGCCCTGCTATTCCGTCCCGAAGAACTACCCCAACTACTAGACGCCATCCACCAGGGCTGGACAATGGGCAAATTAGCCAAACCCCTCTTTGCCCAAAAATGGGAAGAAGCCTGGGACAAGCCATTAAAAGATTGGCAAGCAGAACTGGGAATTCAGCCAATTCCAACAAACGGATAATCAGAATGCAAAACAAGCCATGCCCCCTCACCCTCTGGCTACTGCGCAAAACCTATCCTTGGCTACACCTTCTGATTTTGGGTGTGCGCATGGCGA